>JANMGN010000288.1:0-5343 GCA_031374645.1 Chitinophagales bacterium
ATTTTATGAAGATTAAAAAATTTAGCTCCATTGCCCAATATTTACTCGTATTGATACTTTGTATTGCTATCAATAAAAATGTAAATGCACAACCTTCCAATGCTCGATGGGAGTATATTCAACGTTTTAAAGATATTGCTGTAAAAGAAAAAGATAGAGCTGGAATTCCTGCCAGTATTAAATTGGCGCAAGGACTTTTGGAATCAGGCGCAGGAACAAGTGCGCTTGCAAAAGAAGCCAAAAATCACTTCGGAATGAAATGTGGTTCGGAGTGGCGTGGAGATACATATTATCTAAAAGATGATGATTATGATGAAAATGGTGTGTTAAAAGAATCTTGTTTTCGAGTTTTTAGAACACCAGAAGAATCATATATAGCACATTCTGAATTTTTACGTGACCCAAACAAGGCGTATCGATACGGTTTTTTGTTTCGCCTTGACCCAAATGACTATAAAAAATGGGCAAAAGGGCTTTCTACGGCAGGTTATGCAACAAGCCCTACGTACTCTGATGCACTTATTGGCATCATAGACCAGTATAAGTTGTATATATATGATACAGGTAGCGGTGGCGACCCTACTTTGGTAGATATTGTTTTGATAAATGATGTGAAAATGACTTTGGCAAAAGCTGGACAAACGCCTGCCGAGTTAGCACAACGTTATAAGGTAAAACTAAAATGCTTACTTGCTTTTAATGAAGAACTCAAAGGGCCAAATCAGCCGCTTGATGTAAATCAACATATTTTTTTACAGAAAAAAAGACGTTTTTTTAGAGGTGGGCAAAAAGAACACTACGTAAAACCAGGCGAAACATTGTTTAGTATTTCGCAAATATACGGTGTGCGTTTAAAAAGTTTGAGAAGAAAAAATAAATTGAATCCAGGACAAGAACCAGCTTTTGGCGAAAAAATACATTTGCGTGGTTGGAGATGGTTTCATACTGCACCAAAATTACGTGATGCTAATTTTGTGCCGCCGCCGCCATCTAATCCTTTTGATGAAGGAACTGGAAAAGTTCCACATATCGATGAAACAAACAGCGTTGATCCTGATGAGTTAAAACCACAAGGAAATCTTCCTAACAATGGAAATACTACGCCTAATAACGGAAATAGTAATCCAACTACAAACGGTGGTTCTAACAATAATTCTGGAAATACTGGTAGTCCAAACACTGGAAATCCTACTAATAATCAGCAAGGAAATACAACTTCGACGACAGTACCCAATACGACCAAACCGACTACAACTAATACAGGAACAACTAAACCAACGACAACAGTACCTACGACAAAGCCAACAACTACAAATACTACAAAACCAGCAAGCGAAGTTAAGCCAACACCTACGACAAAGCCAGCTGATGTAAAACCTACTTCGACTAATGTACAATATCATACGGTAGAAAAAGGAGAAACATTGTACTCTATTTCGAAACGTTATGGATTAAAAGTTGATGATTTGAAAAAATTAAATGATTTGAAAGACAACAATATTGGTTTAGGACAAAAATTAAAATTGAACTAAAACTCTTGAATTTTATTTTTCAGATAAATATAATAATACAAGCGCAAATTTACGTGGTTTAAAAAACTACCTAAATTTGCGCTTTTTTATTTTAAACAAAATTAGGCTTTCATTTTTAATCCAATTTATACGTACCTTTGCAAAAATATAAAAATATGAAATTGCATAAAATTTTGATAGATGCCATATTGCTCTCTTTAGATGAAATTTTTTTTCAAGAGCGTTACGCAGATAAAGTTATCGAAAAAGTATTGAAATCAAATCCAAAATGGGGCGCAAGAGATAGGGCTTTTATCGCTGAAAATGTCTATGAAATTGTAAGAAATTGGAGATTATTATCTTATGTAACCGATTCTACAAGCCGTGAGCAAGATAGATTAGAGCAAATAACGGCAGCTTGGTTTTACCACAAAGGCTACGAAGCAAACGAGTGGTCAGGTTTTAAAAGATTAAATTATGAACGTTTGGAAATACTTTTTGAGCAAGCTGGAACAAATCGTGCGCTCATAGAATCTGTTCCAAATTGGTTGGATAAACTTTGTTTTGAGGAAATTGGCGAAAAATGGGGCGATGAATTACACGCTATGAACCAACCCGCAAATGTTGTTATTCGCACCAATACGCTAAAAACTGACCTTCAAACTTTGAAGTCAGCACTCGAAGCGGAAAATATTTTGACAGATACTTTAGAAGATACGCCTGATGCGCTTGTACTAAAAGAACGTAAAAATTTATTTACCACAGCACTTTTTAAGCAAGGTCACTTTGAAATACAAGATGCTGGTTCTCAATGGATTGCACCGATGCTTGACGTGAAACCAGGTATGCGTGTGATAGATGCTTGCGCTGGCGCAGGTGGAAAAACATTGCATCTTTCTGCCTTGATGAACAACAAAGGAAGTCTTATTGCGATGGATACAGAGGCATTTAAGTTAGATGAATTGAAAAAAAGAGCGAGAAGGGCTGGCGTAGGAAATGTAGAAACTCGGGAAATAGAAAGTACAAAAACAGTCAAAAGATTGTACGAAACTGCGGATAGAGTTTTACTCGATGTTCCTTGTAGTGGATTGGGCGTTTTGCGCCGAAATCCTGATGCCAAATGGAAATTATCAGAAAGTTTTATCCAAAAAATACAAATTACGCAGCGAGATATTTTATCTCGTTACTCCAAAATGATACGTGGAAACGGAAAATTAGTATATGCCACGTGTAGCCTTTTGCCTTCGGAAAGTGAAGATCAAGTAAAATGGTTTTTGGAAGAACAAGCAGGTGCTTTTGAGTTGATAGAAGAGCGTCGTTGTTCGCCTGTCGTACATGGTTACGACGGTTTTTATATGGCGTGCTTGCAAAAAGTATAGTTTTTTTGTAAATAGGCGTATAGAAATAATCGGTAATTTTTTTGGCGTTGTAAAATAACATAAGAAAGCCCATCCCGACCTTCCCCAAAGGGAAAGGAGTAATAAAGGAAGTTAGGTTGTTATTTTACAACGACTTCCCTTTAAAAAAATTGCGGTTATTTTAGCCCAACTACTTAAATAGCTTTTAGTCAATAAATTAACATCAGTATAAATTATCCACACTTATTTTGTGGATAATTTTGAGAAAAAAGAATTAGATTTTCGAGTATTTTCGCTAACTTTGAGAAATTTTTTAAGCGGTAAACAACAATGGAAGATAAAGAAAAAGCAGAAGGAGGAAATTTTCCTCAACGCTCTAATAAAAAAGGCAATAACAATGAGCCTTCTAATTTTGTATTTGGAAAAATACCACCACAATCTATTCCTTTGGAAGAGGCTGTACTTGGTGCAATTATGACCACGAAAGACAGTCTTTCGGTGGTTTTAGATATTTTAAGACCAGAAACTTTTTATGTAGATGCCAATCAGCATATTTATCGGGCAATGCTTCGCTTGTTTGAGCGTTCGCAACCTATTGATTTACTGACACTTACAGAAGAACTCAAAAAACAAGGCACGATAGACAAAATAGGCGGCTCTTATTACCTCGTGGACTTGACAAATCGTGTGGCTTCGGCAGCAAATATTGAGTTTCATGCTCGTATTTTGGCACAAAAGCACATTCAACGAGAGCTGATACGTGCTTCGACAGGTATCGTAAAAGATGCTTACGAAGATACAACTGACGTTTTTGACCTTTTGGATAAAGCTGAAACGGAGCTTTTTGCTATTGCACAAAACAACCTTTCTCGTGGTGCAGAAACGATGGCTTCTCTTTCAAGTAAGGTCTTGAAAAGCCTCGAAGAACTCTCTAAAAAAGAAGATGGTTTGACTGGTGTTCCGACTGGTTTTACGGATTTGGATAGAATTACTTCAGGTTGGCAGCCTTCGGATTTAATTATTGTAGCGGCTCGTCCTGGTATGGGAAAGACATCGTTCACACTTGCTTTGGCTCGAAATGCGGCGGTGGATTTTAAAAAACCTGTTGCGATGTTTTCTTTGGAAATGTCAAATGTACAGTTTGCACAGCGTTTGATTTCTATGGAAGCTGAAATTTCTGGTTCGAAATTACGTACAGGAAAACTCGAATCGCACGAATGGCATCAGCTTCATGCTGCGGTCGAAAAACTAAGCGATATACAAATTTTTATAGATGACACGCCTGGTATTAACATTTTTGAGTTGCGTGCAAAATGCCGTCGTTTGAAAATGCAACATGATATTCAAATGATTATTATAGATTATTTGCAGCTGATGAGTGGAACAGGAACAGAAGGAAAAGGCTCAAATCGTGAGCAAGAAATTAGTACGATTTCTCGTGCATTAAAAGGGTTGGCAAAAGAATTGAGCGTGCCTGTAATTGCACTCTCGCAGCTCAGTCGTGCGGTGGAAACAAGGGGTGGAAGTAAGCGTCCGCAACTCTCAGATTTACGTGAATCGGGTGCGATTGAGCAAGATGCAGACATTGTTTCTTTTATTTATCGTCCAGAATACTATGGTTTATTAGAAGATGAAGACGGTAGCTCACTAAAAGGTGTCGCTGAAATTATCATTGCAAAACACCGTAACGGTGCTTTGGATACTGTAAAACTCAAATTTACAGACGTTTATGCTAAATTTGGTAACTTAGATGACCCAATTTTTGATGGTTTAGATACAGGTGCATTTACCGCAAATCCTTATCAAGATGCTCAAACGATGCGTTTTCAATCCAAAATGAACAATGGTAGCGGTACTTCTTCCAAATTTATTGACGATGATGTGCCGTTTTAAAAATTAAATTCCAAGCTAAGTAACGTGTAAATAATTATGCAAAAATACATCTCTATACTCAGAGGAATAAACGTTGGCGGACATAAAATGATAAAAATGGATGCACTTCGCAAGATGTGCGAAACGTTGGATTTTTCAGATGTAGAAACATATATTCAAAGCGGAAACATTATTTTTACTTGTAAAAAGACGAATTTTGCCGATTTAGAAAACAAAATAGCTGAAAATATAGTTAAAACATTTGGTTTTGATGTTCCTGTAATGGTAAAAGAAGTAGAAGATGTAGCGATTATTTTGCAAAACAATCCTTTTGTAAAAGAAGCAAACGAAGACGAAAAAGCACTTCACGTTACTTTTTTATCTGAAATACCTGATACGGAAGCAGTAGAAAAAATTAAAAATGCTACTTATGATGGCGACAAATTTGTGATTGTGGAAAAAACAGTTTATCTTTATTGTGTAAATAGTTACCATAAAACAAAATTGTCAAATAATTTTTTTGAAAAAAAATTAAACGTAACTGCTACGACAAGAAATTGGAAAACAGTGAACGAGTTGGTTAAAATTGCATCAGAATAGGA
>JANMGN010000293.1:0-6214 GCA_031374645.1 Chitinophagales bacterium
TTTTTATCTTTTTGATGAAATGGAAATTCAAATTTGCATTTTTTCTCGCTATAGCACAAGGTATTCATTATCTGACGATGTCGCAAGAAGAGTTTGAACAAAAACACGACAAAGGTTTTTACAAACGTAAAAATAAATGGAAAAACAAAGGAGAAGATAAACCACAAAATACTGTTAATCAACCAGTTACACCAGTTGAAACTACTGTTCCGAGTAGTTCAAAAGCAAGTTGGGAAACTTGGGCAGCACCAATTAACAACGCTGCGTTAAAGACAGAAGGCATCAAAAAATACAAAGAATACGATTTCCGTGGAGCTGTTATAGATTTTGAAAAAGTCCTTTTGACCGAGCCAAACGACCATACTACCCTATTCAATTTGGCTTGCTGTCACGCTACTTTGGAGGAAAAAGAAAAGGCCTTTGAGTACCTAAGTCGTGCAGTAGCAGCTGGTTTGAAAGACACCGAAAAAATCGCTAAACACGATGGTCTTGCGCATTTGCGTGTACAACCTGAGTGGGACGATTTTGTTGCGAATAGATATAAAATCGCTGAGGCGGTTTTGGTTCGATAGGATTGATATTATTGAAAAAGCAGAAGTTGCCAAATTTTCTTTCCAATATTTATATTAAAAAAACGTTATTTGTATCTCAAGTAACGTTTTTTTATGGGTTTAGCAAAAAAAATTTCTAATCCTAAAATTTTCACTACCTTTGCTTGTCTTAATTTTTTTGAAATAAAAATACCAATACAATTTTTTTTCTTAAAAAATCGTTAATATACTTTATCATACTCATATAGCAAATTTAAAAAAATCTAACTTTTAGCTATGAAAAAAATATTATTTTTTCTATTTTTCACGCAAGTGATTTTTGCACAAAAATACTCCAACGAATTTTTAAATATCGGCATAGGCGGAAAAGGACAAGCAATGGGCGGCGCAATGACCGCAAACGCAAGCGATGTAACAGCCGCTTATTGGAATCCTGCGAATTTGGCGAACATGGATTTTAAAGATGGTATTCAAATTGCTGCAATGCACACGCAATGGTTCGCTGGTATTGGCAATTACGATTATGTCGGTTTGGCAATTCCTACGGCTAAAAAAGGGCGTGCAGTTGGGCTTTCTATCGTGCGTTTTGGTATCGATGGTATTCCGAATACGCTCAGTCTTTACGCTGACGACGGTTCTGTAAATTACGATAAAGTCACTAAATTTAGTGCTATCGATTATGCTGTTTTGGGAACTTATGCGCAGCAAATGGGCAAACTTTCTGTTGGTGGAAATGTAAAAATTATTCGTCGTACGATAGGTAGTTTTGCGAACTCTTGGGGCTTCGGAATTGATGCTGGAGCGCAATATCAAGTCAAAAATTTCAAGTTTGGTTTAGCCATAAAAGATGCTACAAACACCTTTAATTCTTGGCGTTTTGCGTTCACAGACAAGGAAAAACAGGTTTTACAACTTACCAACAACACAATTCCTATCAGCGAAACGGAACTTACAAAACCAATGATTTCACTCGGTGTTGCTTACAATAAAAAATTGGGTAAAATAAATATTTTAGCAGAAGCTGACGCTAATTTTACGACCGATGGCAAAAGAAATACGCTTGTTAGCGGTAAAACAATCAGTATGAATCCTGCGGCTGGTTTGGAGTTGGGTTACGATGATTTGGTGTATGTACGTGGCGGGATTTCTAATTTTCAAAAGGACAATACCTTTGGTAAAAAAGATTTTTGGGTAAGTCAGCCTGCGGTTGGCGTTGGTCTAAAAATTAGAAATATTAAATTAGATTATGCTTTTACAAATGTTGGAAGTACAGAAAACAAATCGTACTCGCATATTGTTTCTTTGATATTGCAATTACAACCTAAAAAAAGTAGAGCGAAATTAACAGAATAATGCTAAAAAAAATCAACCTAAAAGTCCTTTCAAACATCGTAATTATCTATATGCTTTGCGCTTTTGCTTGGTGGAGTGCGCTTCTGTACATCAAAAACAAAGACGCTTTTCAAGCAAAATCCAATCTGATGCAGCTGGTCATGTTGGGTAAAAAAGAAGTGAACTCAGAAGCGGAATTTTACCAACAAAAGAGCTACATAGACCTAAAATCAAAGTACCAAAAGCAAGAATGGATGATTTTGGGCGAAGCAAGTATTTTTATTTCCAGCTTGATTTTTGGCATTTGGCTCATCAATCGTGGACACAAAATAGAGGTAAGCGCAGAACAGCAAACTCGAAATTTTTTGCTCTCCATCACGCACGAGTTGAAAACGCCGCTCGCTTCCATAAAACTGACTTTGGAAACGATGCTCAAAAGAGATTTGAAAAAAGAATCTCGTGATACACTAAGCAAAAATGCCGTAAAAGAGATAGATAGGCTCAATAATCTGGTAAATGACTTACTTTTGGCAGCAAAAGTGGAGACTTTTTATCAGCCGCACAAAGAAAATTTTGACGTGCAAGAACTGTTATCCGACATAATTCACGATTTTGAAGACAGGTACGAAGATGTACAAATTGATTTTGATAAGCCCGATAAACCTATTTATACGCTCGGAGATAAACAAGGCTTAGAGTCCGCTTTTGAAAATTTGCTCGAAAATGCTCGAAAATACTCTTTTGACAATGTCAAAATAAATGCCATGCTCGCTCAAAAAGACAATAAAATATTGATTTCTATTGCAGACAAAGGAATAGGAATTAGCGACACCGAAAAGAAAAAAGTGTTTGAAAAATTTTATCGTGTAGGAAACGAAGATACTCGCAAGGCAAAAGGTACAGGTTTGGGGCTTTATATCGTCAATGAAATCGTGAAAGCGCACAACGGAAGAATAAATATCAGCGATAATCAACCGAGTGGTACTGTTTTCAAAATTGTTTTGCCAGCCGCAACTTCTCCTATCTTACAGCATGACGCAGTAAATCTTCTATCGTAACAAATTGCAGTGCTTTGCTGTGCGTAGAAGCGATATTTACAGGTGGCGCAACGCCAGCCTCCAATGCCTCTCGCCAACGCAACGCACAAAGACACCATTTATCGCCAGCCTTCAAACCAGGAAAATAAGGCGAAGATGACATCAAATCGTTGCCTTTTGATTTTGAAAAATCTAGAAATTCTTGCGTCACAGTCGCACAAATGACGTGATTTCCGTAATCATTGTCCATCGTTTCGCAGCTTCCGTTTCTTGTAAAACCAGTCATAGGCTCGAAACAACAAGGCATCAATTTTTCGCCCAGAACATTGTATTGTTGCTTAGTTTCAGTCATTTTTTTGGTACTTTTAGGTTTATTTACAGGTTTTTCGCATTTTTGAGCGTACAAAAATGAAGCTAAAAATAATGCAAAAAGTAAGATTATTTGTTTTTTCATTTCGCATATAAATAGTTGTTAAAAATACTTATTTCATTCTAATCGCCTTCACAGGAGAAATTTTTGTTATCAAATACGTAGGCACAATCAGAAACAAAACAACAAAGAATAAGGTTGCAAAATTCAAAATTAATATCGTCGGTAAGTGCAACTCGATAGGCGCATAACTAAGATAATAGTCTGTTTCTGAAAGTTTTATAAATTTATATTTTTCTTGTAAAAAACAAACTGACAAGCCAAAAAAGTTGCCAAAAAGCAAACCAACGCCTATAATTATAGCAGCGTGATGCAAAAATATTTTACGAATAGTCCAGTTATTTGTGCCAAAAGATTTTAAAATACCTATCATTTCCGTACGCTCTAAAATCAAAATCAACAAAGCCGTAATCATATTGATAATCGCTACAATCGCCATCAAAACGATAATCACGATTTCATTGATATTTTGTAAATCCAGCCATTCAAAAATACTTGGAAATTTGTCCCGAATAGTTTCTGCATACAAATTATTGGGCAAAACCTCATTGTGAATATGCTCCGTAAGTGGCTCTATATCTGCAAAATCATCTACAAAAACTTCAAAACCCGCCACTTGATTTTTTTTCCAACCCAAAAGTTCTTGTATGATGCTCAAATCTACAAATGCAATTTTTTTGTCGTACTCCTCCAAACCAGTTTTATAAATACCACAAACCATGAACGCCCGTTTGAGTTGTTGCTGATTTTGGTCTAAAAAATGAATGACAAACTTGTCATTTACCTTAATTTTCAAACGATTTGCGGTATATTGAGAAACAATAATATCACGTGAAGCTACACTATCTTTGAACTGAATAAAACGACCTTCGAGCAATGATTTTTGCATAAAAGTAGTATCAAAATCACGTCCTGCACCTTTCAAAACAATGCCTTCTATCTCGTCTTTTGTCTTTATAATTCCTGATTTTGTAGCAAAAACTTGGATATGACGAATACCTCCTTTTGTTTTTTTCGATATATAAGGATCTGATTTTGAGGTAAATATATTGGAATTAGGAGTTAAATAACTCAATTGTTTCAAAGTATCGAGCGAAGGATAAAAAGTTTGCTTCATATCGACAGGAACAGTTTCGGCGGACTGATTGATACTTGCATCAGTGATATGAATTTGTCCCCAAAGACCAAATATTTTATCGCTGATTTGATTTTTAAAACCCCTTACAACCGCAGTCGTGATTATCATAATAGCAACACTCAACGCAACGGCAAAAGTAGCGATGCGAATAATAAGCCTCGAAAATGATTTTTTACCCGAAAAAGCAACTTTACGAGCAATATAAGATGAAAAATTCATGAATTTTTAAGATATGCTAATATTATGATGGTAGAAAACTGATTTTAGCGCAAATATAAGAGTTTTATTATAAAATTTTACAATTTGCAACAAAACGTAGTTTTAAATAAAATTTTCATAAAATAAACGTTTTTTAACTATAAAAAATAAAACTAAAAAGAAAAAACGTTACCTTTGCAGCGTTTTAAAAATTAAAAAATGCTTTTTTATGAAAATGCACGAATTAGTAGAGCGTTTCCCAGCATCATTGGTTGAGGCACTCGAAATTGGCTCAAAAGCCGTTATTAATAAGCCAAAAGGCACTATCCGCAACGTATTTATATCAGGATTGGGTGGCTCAGGTATAGGCGGAAATTATGTACAAGAATTTATCCGTGACGAAATAAAAATTCCTTATGTAGTAGGAAAAGGCTATGATATTCCGAAATGGGTTGGTAAAAACACATTAGCTATCGCTTCTTCTTATTCTGGCAATACAGAAGAAACTTTGGCTGCACTTGATTTGATGATTGCTTCGGGCGCAAAAGTAGTATGTGTAGCTTCGGGCGGAAAAATTATCGCTAAGGCAAAAGAATTAGGCTTAGATTACATCACTTTGCCTGCAAATTGGCCTTCGCCACGTGCTTGTCTGGGACTTTCTTTTGTTCAACAATTGTTTATTTTAAACAAATTGCGTTTGATTTCGGGTAAAACCATCAAACAAGTAGAAAGTTCAGTAAAATTATTGCAAAAAGAAGACGAAGATATACGCAAACGTGCAACAAAAATTGCACAATTGTTGGCTGGTAAAATCCCTGTGATTTACACGACTGACCGTATGGAAGCTGTTGCGGTTCGTTTCCGTCAGCAAGTGAACGAAAATGCAAAAACTTTGTGTTGGCATCACGTTATTCCAGAAATGAATCACAACGAATTGGTTGGTTGGAGACAAGCAAACGATAATTTGGCAGTAATTTATTTCCGTAATAAAGACGATTTTGAGCGCAATAGTGTTCGTATTGACATCAATAAAGAGATTATTCGTGAATATACGCCTACTATTATTGATATTTATTCAAAAGGTAGAAATCTTATCGAGCGTGCGATGTATTTTACTTACTTAGGCGACTGGATTTCTTGCTACCTTTCGGATCACCGTGGCGTAGATAGCATCGAGGTAAAAGCGATTGACTACTTGAAAGGCAAATTGTCAGAAGTGTAAATAACAGTAACTTATATAAGCAAAAATCGCTACTTTTTACATAAAAAGTAGCGATTTTTATTTTTATAAAATTTAACAATTATGATAAATTTATTAGCAAAAGAAACTTCTGAACTCAGAAAAATACTTGAAAACCTACAAAATTTTGAACAAAATTTTGATGCTGCAAAACAATTAGCACGACTTTTGGGCGTACATTCTTCTGAGGAAAAAACAAGTTTCGTGTTTTGGACACCTGAAATAAATGTTGAAAAAGGTTTTGAAAATATACTTGAAATTTATAGCCCAAAATCAGAAATTGATTTT
>JANMGN010000350.1:0-18870 GCA_031374645.1 Chitinophagales bacterium
ATTTTATCCAAACCTAAATCAGGAATTGACCAAGTTTCTTTATCGACATAAACAGCTTCGTGCGGATGCGATGCTTCTTGACGAGCCGTTTTTCCTCTTCCTTCAAATTTTAAACTATCCGTCGCTTCGCTCAAAACACCGTTTTTTACATTAAAAACAGCAACATTTCCACCCATATAATTCGCTGACATCAAAAAATTTCCACCGCTTACGCCGTTGAGATTTAAACTAATATGACAAGGCGAGCCACCATGCGAAGAAACCCTACTCAATCGTTTAACTTCTTGATTTTCAATATTATATGACGAAATAAAACCGTGAGGATTTAACTCTTCTGTGCTAAAAAGATATTTTTTATCTGCACTCAAAATCACAAAAGAAGGATTTTCTACATCTTTTATCACGGAGCGACTAAGTTCTGTCAAACTACTATCCAATTGAATGTGATAAATGCCTTCGCCGCTGCCGTTCACAAAACTTTCTTTGTGCGTATAAGTACCAATGTACATATCATAAGCTATTTTTTTAGTAGTCTCTTTTTGGGTACTTTCTTTTTTGTTTTGGCAAGCAAATGCAAAAATACTCAAACCAATAAATAGTATTTTTTTCATATTTGTAATAATTTAATAGTCAGTTATTTGTGTTAATTTTTAATTATTCATTACCTAAAATTTGTACAAAACTAACTCTATTTTTCAAATTGGCATTATCCAAGGCAGTTTTTACCTCCTCTTGCACAGAAGCCCAAGCGTCAGAAAATTCTTCAGATTTGCACCAAGGCTGCGCTCCAAAACGCAATTCGTTGGCATTAAAATCGGATAAAAAGACTTTTATTTTGTGATTTTGTAGTACAAAAGACGATTTTATAACAGCATTATAAATAATTTCTTTGACTATAACTATATCGTTTGGTTGGTCGATAATAAAAATCATATCCATGCGTCTTTCGCCATCGCCAGTCAAATTTATGATGTTTCCAGACGTAATCACGCCATTTGGGATAGTAATAATACGAGCATTTCTTGTTTTCAAAACCGTATTAAATACTTGAATTTCGGTCACAAAACCTTCTGCATCGCCTACTCTGATTTCATCGCCAACCTTATATGGCTTAAAAATAAGCAACAAAATACCGCTTGCAAAATGCCCCAAACTACCTTGCAAAGCCAATCCGACGGTAAAAGCCAAAGCACTCAAAATTGCCAAAATAGAAGTGACTTCGAAGCCAAAAATACCTGCAACAAGCAAAAAAAGTACAAATTTTAGTCCTAAATCGACCAAAGAGGAGAAAAAAGGACGAATAGTAGGGTCTAAACCTTTTGCAGAAAAAGTGTTTTTTGCCGTCGCACTCATTCTTTTTATCAAGCGCAAACCAACAAAAAGTAAAACAAGCGCAAAAATTACCTTGGGTATAAAAATAATACCCCAATCCATCGCCATTTGCAAATAGCGGTTAAAATTATCCATACTGTTATTCATAAAAAAATCGTAACTACTTAGCCTTGTACGTCGGGAACTCCTGCTCACGACAAAACTAATGCAAAACCAATTCTGTTTTTAATAAAAAAGTCATTTTTGCAAAACAATAAGGCTATCGGCTAAGTAGTTACAAAAAATCGAATTACTAAATCGCCACAATTTTACATATTTTTTTAAAAATACAAGCAAAAAAACCAATAATATTACATCTTTTTTTATATTTGCAAAACTTTGTAAATAAGAGTATCTAACCAAATTTCTCAAATATGAAAAAATTTTCTATCTCACTTTTAGTTTTAACCACATTTATTTTTATGCAAAATGCAGGCGCACAGTCGCAGCAATACATGAAACCTCCACAGTCCATTTTAGACTTGGCGGACATACAACTCGCTCCTTCGGTTTTTGCCGACAAACAAAATAAAAACCTGATAATGCTCAGTCGTCCTGGCTTCAAATCATTGGAAGAATTGGCAGAAGACGAACTCAAATTGGCTGGTATTCGCATTAATCCTGCAAATCTAAATGCCTCACGTACAGGCTATTATACCAATATTGAACTATTGGAAATCGCTACGAGCAAAAAAACTACGGTCAAAGGTTTGCCTGCAGCTCTGCGCATAGAATATCCTGCACTTTCGCCACAAAATACATATTTTTCTTTTGTAAATGTCTTAAAAGATGGTATGGAACTTTGGGTAGTGGACATCAAAACTGGCGAAGCAAAGAAAGTTTCTACACCCAATTTGACTGCCGTAATGGGTATGCCTTACGTTTGGTCGCCTGATGATAACAGTGTTTTTTGCCGTTGGGTAGAAAATAAAAAGCCTTATCCGACTACAAAAACATTGCCGCTTGGCCCTGCCGTACAAGAGGCTACTGGCGCAAAAGCTCCTGCACGTACCTTTCAAGATTTATTAAAAAATCCTGCTGATGAAGCAAAGTTTGACTTTTTTGCTACGTCTTCTTTGGTAAAAATTGATATAAAAAAAGGCAAAACAACGCCATTTTTAGGCAATGCCATTTATAAAAATGTAACTTTTTCTCCTGACGGAAAATATTTGTTGTGTTCTGAACTACAACATCCGTATTCTTACCAATTGCCTTATTCTCGCTTCCCTTTCAAGGTAAATATTTATCAAAATGATGGAAAATTTCTTAAAACTTTTGTAGAAAAACCTTTACAAGAAAATATTCCAAATGGTTTTTCGAGCTGCGAAGTAGGCCCGAGAAGCATCGTTTGGCGTGCGGACAAACCTTCTACTATCGTATATGCTGAGGCGCAAGACGGTGGCGACCCTGCCAAAGAGTGTGCTTTTCGAGATAAAATATTTAGTGTAGAAGCTCCTTTTTCTGCTGTGCCAAAATACATAGCGCAAACTATCAATCGTTTTTCAGGCATCACTTTTGGTAACGAAAAAATGGCGATTATGAGCGATTATTGGTGGAAAACAAGAAACTCAAAAACCTATTTGGTCAATCCAAGCGAAGAAAATACAACTGCGAAAATTTTATTTGACCTCAATACCGAAGATGCTTATAAAGATCCAGGAAGTTTTGATGTTGAACCAAATGAGTACGGTCGTTTTGTGGTCAGAACAAGCAAAGATGGCTCAAAAATGTACCTACAAGGCGAAGGTTACTCTCCCGAAGGCAACAAACCTTTTGTAGATGAGTACAATATTGCAGACGGAAAAACACGTCGTTTGTGGCAAGCAGATGGTAAAAACACTTACGAACAAATCATTGAAATCATGGATATTGAAAAAGGAAAACTTTTGACAAGGGTAGAAAGCCCGAAAGTTTATCCTAATTTTTATGTTCGCAGTTTTGGGCAAAATACTGATTTAAAGCAAGTTACAAATATAGATAATCCGTATAAGGCTTTGGAAAAAGTCCAAAAAGAAAAAATATACTACAAGCGGGAAGACGGACAAGAACTTTATGCAACACTCTACACACCAGCAGGTTACGATGCCGCAAAAGACGGAAAATTACCTGTTTTGATGGAGGCTTACCCAACGGAATACAAAGACAATAAAGCAGCCGGTCAGGTCAAAGAATCACCACACGCTTTTGTCGCTATCAACTGGGCATCGCCTTTGTATTGGGTAACGAGAGGTTTTGCAGTTTTGGAAGACACGCAGTTTCCTATCATCGGAAAAGACAAAGAAGAACCAAACGATACGTACATTACGCAGCTCGTTGCAAATGCTCGTGCAGCAATAAAAGCATTAGATGAAAAAGGCGTTGGCGACCCTAAACGTGTGGCTTGCATGGGACACTCTTACGGTGGTTTTATGGTTGCTAACTTATTGGCACACAGCGATTTATTTGCAGCAGGTATAGCTCGAAGTGGTGCTTATAACCGTAGCCTGACACCCTTTGGTTTTCAGTCCGAAGAACGTACGTATTGGGAAGCTCAAAAAGTCTATAACGATATGGCACCGTTCAATTTTGCGGATAAACTAAAAACACCTATCTTGTTTATTCACGGCGATGCAGACAATAATCCTGGAACTTTTACCCTGCAATCTGAGCGTATGTTTCAAGCGATAAAAGGTTTAGGTGGCGTTTCTCGGTTGGTTTTATTGCCCTACGAAAGCCACGGCTACGCAGCAAAAGAAAACATTTTGCACATGCTTTGGGAAATGGATACTTGGTTGGATAAATATGTGAAAAATAAGAAGTAAGCGGTAGTTTTTATCGAATAAAAATTAGAGCGACAATCAATCTGGAAATTAAAAATTTAGCCATATACGTCGTGAAGTCTATTCACAACAAAACTTATGCAAATCCAAGCGATTTTTTTATAAAATAAATTGTCTGGGCTTAATAACAAAGCTATGGCTAAGTTTTACCTGAAAATTAAAAATGTGATTGTACAAGATAAATCTTGTACAATCACATTTTTTATGGTTTAGTAACGTGTAAATAGGGTTCATCCATGATTTTGGCGGAACTTCCACTGTAAAACCCGTGAGGTCTTCAATACCTTACGGGTTTATAGAGCGCAATAAATCTATTCCGCCAAAATCATGGATGAACCGTAAATAATGACTTGTATTTTCTGCTTGCCTATTAAAAGCTATACTTCGCTAAGTTTTCAGCTCAATGCGCTGCATTGAACTGAAAATTTAGCTCGTCTATCTTCTAATATACTAACCATAAATCCACAACTTATTAGTCACACATTACTTACCTTCTTGAAAAAATATACGCCAATAAACTCCAACCTGCAATAAAACAAACACCTCCAATAGGAGTAACGATGCCAATAAGCGTACTTTGTAGCCCATGAATTTCTCGGGTAGAAAGAAAATAAATAGAACCCGAAAACAACAAAATACCAATAGCAAAAAGCCATACAGCCCATGTCAAATGTTTTGATGGTTTTTGAATAAAATACAAACCCGTTGTTAAAATCGCAAAAACGTGGTAAAACTGGTATTTTACAGCAATATCAAAAGAAACGAGTGATTCTGAAGATATTTTTCCTTTCAATCCATGTGCGCCAAATGCACCTATGACGACTGCCAATCCGCCGAAAATTGCCGCTGTGCTGAGTATATTTTGATGTGATTTCATATTTTAAAATGCGTTTTAAAAAGCCCACAAATGTAAGTTCAAGTATTATTATTTAAAAGTTTTTTATTAAAAAAGAATTAAATTTATCTATTTATTCATTTTTATTTACATATAAACCTATCTTTGCACGCTTTTTAGCAATTTGTATATTACTGACATTTTGGCATAAAAAATGCCATGGCATAGTTTTTACAAGTAGTAATTATCGTATTTATAAAAAATACAAATACGAAGTTGGTTTTAAAAATAAAATAAGATGTTTAATTTTCTTAAAAAAATATTCGGTACAAAAAGCGACCGTGAGATGAAAGAATTTGCTCCCATGATTGATAAAATCAATGCGGAGTTTGAGGCTTTGAAAAATATCAGCAATGACGAACTTCGTAACAAAACAAACGAGTTTCGAGCAAGAATCAGCGATTATTTAGCTGATATTGATACAGAAATAGCCAAAGTTCGTGAAGAAGCGTTGGCGACAGAAGACATCGGACACAAAGAAGATCTTTTTGCAAGCATAGATAAATTGACCAAAGAGCGTGATGTAGCACTCGAAGTTATTTTAAAAGACATTCTTCCAGAAGCGTTTGCAGTAGTAAAAGAAGCAGCTCGTCGTTTGTCAGAAAACGAAGTGTTGGAAATTACAGCTACCGAACATGACCGCAAATTGGCAGCAAAAAATCGTGATTACATCACGATTGAAGGCGAAAAAGCGTTTTGGAAAAATAATTGGTCTGCCGCAGGAAATCGTATTACTTGGAATATGGTACATTATGATGTGCAATTGATAGGTGGTATGGTGTTGCACTCTGGAAAAATTGCAGAAATGGCTACAGGGGAAGGTAAAACGTTGGTTTCTACTTTACCTGCGTATCTCAATGGACTTTCGGGACAAGGTGTTCATATTATTACCGTGAATGATTACTTGGCTCGTCGTGACCAAGAGTGGAACGGTCCTTTGTTTGAGTTTTTGTTGCTTACCGTAGATTGCATTGATAAATATCAACCACATTCGCCAGCTCGTCATGCGGCTTACCGTAGCGACATCGTTTTTGGTACAAACAATGAGTTTGGTTTCGATTATTTACGTGACAATATGGTGCGTGAAATGGACGAAATGGTACAAGGTAAACACCACTACGCTATGGTAGATGAGGTGGATAGTGTATTGATTGACGATGCACGTACACCTTTGATTATCAGTGGTCCAGTAGGACACAGCACCGAAGACCAAGATTATGTAGAATTAAATCCAGAAGTAAAACGTTTGGTAGATGCGCAACAAAGATTGGCAACTGGCTTTTTGGCTACCGCTAAAAAATTATACAACGAAGGTGCAATTGGTGTAGAGGAAGGCGAGGCAGGTATGGCACTTTTGAGAGCGCACCGTGCATTGCCGAAAAATCGTGCTTTAATAAAATATTTGAGCGAAGAAGGTGTAAAGGTGTTGTTGCAAAAAACAGAAAACCATTATATGCAAGAGCAAAGCAAACGCATGAAACTCGTAGATGCGCCTTTGCTTTTTACTATTGAGGAAAAAAATCGTGACGTACAATTGACTACACAAGGAGCTGATTTTTTAGCAAAGGGTCAAAAAGACGACAACTTTTTTAGTATTCCAGATTTAGCTGGCGAACTGGTAGATATTGATAAATCTACAACGCTCGCTCGGGAAGAAAAAATCGTTGCGAAAGAAAAATTATCACAAGATTATGCGGTAAAATCGAAGCGAATACACGCAATTACGCAACTTTTGAAAGCGTATGCGATGTTTGAAAGCAACGAAGAATATATCGTAACAGAAGAAGGCGAAGTAAAAATCGTAGATGAACAAACGGGTCGTATCATGGAAGGTCGCCGTTATTCTGATGGTTTGCACCAAGCACTCGAAGCCAAAGAAAACGTAAAAGTTGGCGAAATTACGCAAACTTATGCGACAGTTACTTTGCAAAACTATTTCCGTATGTACCACAAATTGGCTGGTATGACGGGAACTGCCGAAACGGAAGCAAAGGAACTTTGGGATATTTACAAGTTAGATGTGAGCGTTATTCCTACCAATAGAAATATTTCTCGTATGGATATGGAAGATATGGTTTACAAAACAAACCGTGAAAAATACAACGCTGTAATAGAAGAAGTACAAAAATTAGTAGCGAAAGGTCGCCCCGTTTTGATAGGAACTACTACCGTAGAAATTTCTGAAAAACTAAGCCGTATTTTGCAACAACGTGGCATCGACCACAATGTTTTGAATGCAAAACAACACCAAAGAGAAGCAGAAATAGTTGCAGAAGCTGGTTTGCCAGGGAAAGTAACTATTGCTACCAATATGGCAGGTCGTGGTACGGATATTAAGCTGACCGAAGACGTAAAACGTGCAGGTGGTTTGGCAATTGTAGGTACAGAAAGACACGATAGCCGCCGTGTAGATAGACAGTTGCGTGGTCGTTCTGGTCGTCAAGGCGATCCTGGAACTTCGCAATTTTTTGTTTCTTTGGAGGACAATTTGATGCGTCTTTTCCAATCGGAGCGTATCGCTGGTATGATGGACAAAATGGGTCATGCAGAAGGCGATGTTATCCAACACTCGATGGTTACAAACTCCATAGAACGTGCGCAGAAAAAGGTAGAAGAAAACAGCTTTGGAACTCGTAAACGCCTTTTGGAATACGATGATGTAATGAATATTCAACGTGAAGCGATTTATCGTAAACGTAAAAATGCACTAAGTGGAGAGCGTTTGTCTATTGATTTAGACCAAATGTTCCGTTCTTTGACCCAAAATATTGTAACTGCACACAAAGAACACGGCGATTTTGAAAGTTTCCGTTTGGCTTCCGTTACGATACTTGGCGTGGATATAGAAGGTTTGACAAAAGAGCATTTTGATGCTACAAAAATACCTCAACTCGTTGCGCAATATCAAGATGCTGTGCAGCAAGTATATGCTTTGAAAAATGAGCGAATCGCTGGCGAGTTGGCACCAATTATAAAAAATGTTTATGAAACCGAAGGCTCACGTTACACTCGTATCATGGTGCCTTTTACAGATGGTTCTACGCATCCGTTGCCTATTTCTGCGGACTTGAAAAAGGCGTATGAAACACAAGGTTACTCGGTAGTACATGACTTAGAGCAAGCGATTACGTTGGCAATTATAGATGAAGAATGGAAAGAGCATTTGCGCAGCATGGACGACTTGAAAGAATCCTCGCAAGGTGCATCTTTTGAACAAAAAGACCCTTTGGTTATTTATAAAATAGAAGCGTTTGAGCTTTTCAAAGGATTGATTTCTCGTATAAATGAAAAAGTAACCTCTTACCTTTTCAAAGGAATGTTGTCTTTGCCAGATGCGCCGCCTGAGCAGCAGCGTGTACAACAAGCACCTCGTCCGCAAAAAGTTGATAATCGTAAATTGAGCGAAAATCGTCATGAAGCGGCAGCTGAACAACAAAGACAAGCAGCACAAAATGTAAATCAAACACAAGAAAAATCTGCGCCAATCATAAAGGAAAATAAAATTGGTCGTAATGATGTTTGTCCTTGTGGAAGTGGCAAAAAGTTTAAAAATTGTCATGGTGCAGTTTAAATCAGTTGAAAAGCTAATATTTTTCGTGATTTTAGTAGGGGAAATCTGCTAATTTTAAAATTTTTTCCAATAGATTAAGATAAAATTAACTATTAAAATATAAAAAGTATTGTATTTTTGTCGTTATAATCAACGTTTGGTTATAACGACATTTTTTTAAAACAAACATTTATGAAAATTAACTTTCAAGGAAAAAAAGCGTTGGTACGTGTAGATTTCAATGTGCCATTGGACAAACAATTTAAAATAACAGACGATACACGCATACAAGCGGCTGTTCCGACCATCAAAAAAATATTAGCAGACGGAGGAAGTGTAATTTTGATGTCGCATTTTGGTCGTCCTGACGAAAAAAAATTACCTGATGGCTCTGTTGATGTGGCCAAATTTACCTTGAAACATATCGTAAAACATCTTTCAAAAGTGTTAGATGTAAAAGTGAAATTTTGTAAACAAACTGTAGGTCGTTCGGCGACAATAATGGCTGGAAAATTACAAGCAGGAGAAGTGATGTTGCTTGAAAATACTCGTTTTCAGCCCGAAGAAAGCCAAGGAAACAAGCCTTTTGCCAGAAAATTAGCAAAATTAGGCGACGTTTATGTCAATGATGCTTTTGGTTCAGCGCATCGTGCACACGCTTCTACGACGACCGTTGCAAGATATTTTACAGCAGAAAACAAATGTTTTGGTTATTTGATGGACAAAGAAATAACCAATGCTACCAAAGTTTTGAACAGTCCAGAGCGTCCTTTGACTGCCATAATTGGCGGTGCAAAAGTTTCGGACAAAATACTTTTGATAGAGCGTTTGTTGAATATTGCGGATAACATTATCATTGGTGGAGGTATGGCTTATACTTTTGTAAAAGCGCAAGGCGGGCAAATCGGTCGCTCGATTTGTGAGCCTGACCGTATGGAACTGACACAAACGATTTTGGCAAAAGCAAAAAAGAAAAAAGTAAATATTTATTTGCCAGCAGACAATTTAATTGCTGACGATTTTAACAATAACGCTAAAACACAAGTCGTAAAAGCAGGCGAAATTCCAGACGGTTGGGAAGGTCTTGACATCGGCCCAGATGCTGCAAAAGCATTTGCGGAAGTGATTAAAAATTCAAAAACTGTTCTTTGGAACGGACCAATGGGCGTTTTTGAGTTCGCAAATTTTGCAAAGGGAACAAATGCTATCGCAGAAGCGGTGGTTGCAGCTACTGAAAATGGTGCGTTTTCTTTGATTGGAGGCGGAGATTCCGCTTCGGCAATCAACAATGGTGGTTATGGCGATAAAGTATCTTTTGTTTCTACAGGTGGCGGTGCGATGTTAGAATTTTTAGAAGGAAAAGAATTACCAGGCGTAAAAGCGATTTTAAAGTAATTAAAAATTGATAATTAACTGATTATTTTATATTTTAATAAAAATGAAACTATTATATTCTTTCTTATTGTTGTGCTTTTCATGCTCTGTCTTTGCGAAAGATGGATATGAAATTAGAGTAAAATTAGAAAATTACGAGCAGAAACAACTCGTTTTGGGCTATCATTTTGGCGATAAGCAGTATATCAAAGATACCGCTACGATTGATAATACAGGTTGGTTCACTTTCAAGGGTGATAAAGAACTTGATGGCGGAATGTACTTGATTATTACGTTGCCCGAAAAGCAGTTTTTTCAAGTATTAATCAGCAAAGGCGAGCAACATTTTTCGATGATGACCGACGCTAAAATGCCTACTGAAAAGTGTAAAGTAAAAGGCTCGCCTGACAACGAACTTTTTTATAACTATATGCAATGGCTTGGTGCAAAACGTGAAACGGCCGAAAAATTGCGTTTAGAAATGAAAAAAGATAGCGCAAATACTAAAAAGGTAGCCGAAATATCTACAAAACTCGAAGGTTTTGACAAAGAAGTAAAAGACTATCAGCTTAATCTGATTGCTAAAAATAAAACAACTTTGACGGCAGCTATCTTAAATGCTTCGCTTGATGTAGAAGTTCCTAAATTTCCTGGAACAGAAAAAGAGCAGCAAAATAGTCGTTATTTTTGGTACAAAGCGCACTTTTTTGACCATTTCGATTTCGCTGATCCACGTATGATTCGTACGCCTGTTTTGTACAATCGTACAGATTATTATTTGAGTAAATTGGTCGTACAGCATCCCGATTCTTTGATAGAAGGTGTGGATATTGTATTGAAATTGGCAAAGAAAAATCCCGAAACGTACAAGTTTTACTTGATAACTTTGCTCAATGCGTATGCAAAATCAAATATCGTAGGACAAGATGGTCTCTATGTACACATGGCTCGTAATTATTACGAAAAAGGCGAATGTGGCTCTTGGATTGAAAAAGATGAGTTGGACAAAATTATAAAAAATGCAAAAGATATAGAACCAACTTTGATAGGAAAAACGGGTCAAGATTTGGTTTTGGAAAAAGAAGATGGCTCAAAAATAAATCTATATGATTTAAAAACGCCTTATACTTTGCTACTTTTTTGGTCGCCAAATTGTGGACATTGCCAAAAAGAAATGCCTACGCTTATTGATTTTTATAAAAAATGGGGCGGAAAAGGGCAAGTTTCCATGGTCGCTGTTTGCAACGAAGTACAAGATAAAGTACCACAATGTTGGAAATACATCAAGGAACACGCTGGTATGGATTGGATAAATACTTCGGACACGTATTTGCTTTCTCGTTATCCTGAGAAATATTATGTAAAAAGTACGCCACAAGTGTATATCATGGATAAAGATAAAAAAATTATCATGAAAAAAATTGCAGCAGAGCAATTAGATACCGTGATGGAGGAAATCATAAAAATGGACGCTGAAAAAATAAAAGAAGCGGCTGGTAAGAAGTAAGTATTTTGTAAGTTGTTTGTAAAAATACGTATTTATAAGCCATTGATTATCAGTTTAATAAGCGATAAACAATAGGCGAAATAATTTAGGTTAAATTCATAAAAAAGACTGTTTCAAAATTTTGGAACAGTCTTTTTTATGAACTCTAATGAACTATCATAATATTCATCATTTAAACTCAATACGCAAACTCCAACCTTTGACAAGGATAACCAAATAAAAATTTCTCTTTGATTTGCTTCGCTGCATTCGCAGGAACGTATTGTTCCCAGCCTTCTTCATCAGATTGTATCATTTCTAAAACTCGTTTGCTATAAATATGTAAAAACTCTGCATGAGGATTTTTTATATCTACAATTTGCTTATTATCAAGTAAATAACGATATAAAAACTTCATTGGCTCTGGCACAGGAAGGTTTTGAGCATTGAGCAAATGCCCGTTATCATCTTGTAAAACAGGATAAACATAAAAATTTGCCTTTGCATTAAATAGTTCTCCAAAAGCGGAAAGTAAACTACCGTTGATGTTTTCGTTGTACTTTTGGTAAATCATATTTTGCAATATTTTTACACCAACTACCATTGTCAGATTTTCAGTTCTATAATCTGAAAGATACCTAATAAGACGGCGGTGTTCCTCACAATTAGAAACCATTACGGTTTGGCCCATGGCACAAAGCAAGTCTGCACGATCCAAAAAATCTTGATCGTCAAGTTCTTCTTCGCCACCACGCAAATTATCGAGCGTAATCTCGGTAAGCATCACGGCTTTTTCAGCATTAACAGTTGGCGTAGCTTTGAATTGTTCAAAACTCGCTTTGAGCATATCTTCATTTACAAGCGTAACTGGGCGAAAACTACCACGAACGACCAACACCGATTTTTTATACAACAACTCGGAAGCGTGCAAATTTTGTCCATTCGGACCAAAAATCGCTACATCTGTCATATTAAATTCTACCAATTTGAGGCTCAAAAGTCGGTTATCAATATGCTTGAAACTCGGACCTGTAAGGCGAACCATGTCTATTTTTACACGACCACCAAGATTATCCATCAAAGAAAGGAGCAATTCTTCATGGTTTTTTTGGTAGCGAAAAACAGCATAAATCAAATTTACACCTAAAATTCCTACGGCTTGTTGTTGCAAACGGTTGTCGCCATCGAGCATTTTTACGTGGATTACCAAGTCGTTTGCTTCGCCATTTGGCGTAGTTTGGAAACGAACGCCCAACCAGCCATCGCCTTTTATGGTTCGTGTAAAATTAATAGCGGCAATCGTATCTGCGAAAACGAAAAAGTTAGTGTTGGGGCGATGCGCAGCCAAACGCTCCACCATGAGTTCGTATTCGTGGTCGAGCATTTTGTAGAGCCTTGATTCACAGACGTATCGGTTGCTTGGTTCTGGTCCATAAATTTGGTCAGAATAAACTTTGTCGTAGGCGGACATTGTTTTTGCAATTGTACCAGCTGCCGCACCAGCTTGAAAAAAGTAGCGTGCAACCTCTTGTCCTGCTCCGATTTCGGCAAAAGTACCATAAATGGAAGCGTCTAAGTTTATTTCTAATGCTTTTTGCTCTGGCTCGAGCGATGCGTGGTAAATCATTTTATTTTTAGCCCAACTATGTATTTGAACTGTTTTGCAAAAGTACAATTTTTTTCAAATTTTCGCTAATAATTTTTCAAAATTTGTGTAAAGCCGTTGATTGTAATTTTTTCATTTAAGAAATATTTAAGCATAAAAATATTTATTTTTGATAAAAAACCTTATTTTTGCAAAAATATCTTTTCGATGAGTACAGCTGTTTTAGAAAAAAAATTAACGTCATTGACTTCGTTGCCTAAAATTTTGACTAAGATGCAAGATTTTTTGCAAACAGAAGCACAAGAACGCATCGCTTTTCGTGAAAAAATTACTGAAGATGACAAAGCGGAGTTCATCAATGGTAAAATTGTCATGCACTCGCCCGCTTCTGATGGGCATAATGAGAGTGTGCTTAATCTTGCAACACTTGGCAATGTCTTTGTCAATTTGCACGAATTAGGTAAAGTTCGGGCAGAAAAGGCTTTGGTCGAAATGACCAGAAATGACTATGAGCCAGATGTCGCTTTTTGGTCAAATCCGAAATCGCAACGCATTGAAACTGTTCAAAATGTATATCCTATTCCTGATTTTATTGTAGAAGTACTCTCCAAAGGTAGTATTAAAAGAGACCGAGTAACAAAATTTGAAGATTATGCTGCACACGGTGTCAAAGAATATTGGATTGTGGATACTGCCAAACAAACTGTTGAGCAATACATTTTACCAAGTGAAGACAGCGAAACCTATGCGCTGCTGCACAAACTCAGCGTTGGTGATGAGATACAAAGTTTTGTAATTGAAGGGTTTAAAATTCCTGTACTGGCTATTTTTGATGCCAAAACAAATCTGGAAACTCTACAACGATTGATACAAGAGGTCTAAAACTACAAGTTGTTATTTGGCTGTTAGCAAGTCTATTAAATATATTTTTGGAAAGGTAAAATCTAAGACTTTTCCATCTCTTTTGATACTGATTTTCACTTCGTCTTGTTTGTAAACATCTTCGAGTTGTTCGAGTTTTTCTTTCGTAATAT
The DNA here is from genome assembly GCA_031374645.1 of Chitinophagales bacterium. Classification (GTDB taxonomy): domain Bacteria; phylum Bacteroidota; class Bacteroidia; order Chitinophagales; family Saprospiraceae; genus CANHEE01. Next base: position 14,136 of record JANMGN010000350.1, read on the forward strand.
TTTCGATTTCTTGATTGTTGATGCGAACTACGTGGTTTCTGATTTTTAGACCAGCTAAATATGGTGCAGTATTTTTAACCAAACTATGGACAATTACTTTGTCTGCTTCGTACGCAATATAATACCCAAAACTGGCTTCTTTGGGTTTTTCTTTGTAATCAGATAATATTAATTCTGATTTTTTAAAATCAAAAGTACACACAAATTGGCTTAAAAATCCAACTCCTATCTGATTGTACTTACTCGAATCCGAAGCAACCAATGCCGTTGTAATTTGAAGTTTATTGCTAATTTCCATATTATTGACACATCTTAGTCTGAAGCTGTCGGTTCTATTTTTATTTTTTTCATTGATATAATAATAGGTAACATGCTTTGGGCTAATTGTCTTATTTTGCCCTACCAAACGCTCAGAAAGTTGAAAATTAACGCTATTTTCTGTATTTATTCTGAGATCTGTGATATAATTTTGATTAACTCGGAGTGGAATGCTATATAAGTTGTCGTAGGCATTCAACTGCAATACTTTTTTGTCCGCAGCAAATTTTAGAGAATCTTGATGACTGCATAGTATAGCTTTTTGATTTTTGTAGTCAAACTGCCAAATTATTTCTTTTAGCATATTAACACCGATGTAACCATCTACGGGCAAAGGCTCTTCTCCGCAGCTACAGTTGCAATTTTCTTCGTTTTGTTTATTATACGCATAACAAGGTACGTCTGAAAAAGTAACATTTCCAATTTTTAGCTCAGGTATTTTAACAAATTTTTCTGGTTTATTTCTGTCGCTCACATTTACTGGCACGTTATATAAAACTGGAGCGTTTAGTTTTTGTGCCAAAAGAGAATCTATAACACTGTATCTTGCTGTGGTACTGACCATAAAAGTATAATCCTTGTTTTGGATATTTACTTTCACATAAATACGATTTTTTTTTACAATAATAGGAATTTCTTCTTTAAATTTTTCAGTAGAAACACCAATATTCATCATTTTTTCATCAAAATTGGCGTATTTCAGTGTATTGCATTGGGTAAAAAGAAGTACTATAAAAATGCCGAAAAGTGACGAGCGTATATTTTTCATTTTTTTAAAATTTTTACAAAAATAAGTTAAATTAGCAATTGCCTATCTCTAATTACTTTGCAAAAGTACGATTTTTTCAATTTTTTCTTAATAATTTATCAAAATTTGCGTAACGCCATTCATCACGGCAGCTATTTTACTCAAATCCAAACGCTCCATAGTATCAGTAGGTTTGTGGTACTCAAAATTTCTGTACAAAGCGGTATCATTTATCATCAAGGCAGAATAGCCGAATTTCCAATAGCAACGATTGTCGCTACGGTCGGTAATCGGCAGCCAAATTGGTGCTGTAAAGGGATGTGCTTTTATGGTATTTAATTTTTTGAAACGATGAGAAAAACGCCTTGCAAATTTACCTTTTCTGACATTTGTACCCAAAATAACAAAGTTTCCGACATTGCCATACAAAAGATTTAAGCCAGGAATAGGGTATTTTTGAGAGTGTTTTGCTTCGCTAAAATAACCAATCATTTCTATACTTATCATACCAACAACGGCTGCTTTTTCTTTATATAAACTTTCGGCATGAACATAACTGCCCATCAATTTGCTCTTGAAAAAAGGCGGCTCTTCGAGCGTAAATGCCACTAAATCAATACGTTGTGTCAATTTTTGCCCTTTGAGTTGTCGTGCCAGTTCAAGCAGACCAGCTACGCCACTTCCATTGTCATCTGCACCAGCTTGATAGCCGCAAACGTCATAATGTGCGCCTACGACAATTCTTGCAGCATCTTTATCGCCATACGAACAAATGATGTTTTTGTACGTCCGACCATTTACGATATATGGTTGCTCATAAACGGTATCTGCATACATTTTGAATGTATTGGAGATGTAATTGGCAGCTTCGTTTAAGGCTTTTAGATTTTGAAAGTTACGGATACCGATTTCTTTTGTCAAAAAAGTCAAATGTTTTTTTAACAGAATAGTATCTGTTTGCGCTTGTAAAATAGTTATTTTTACAAGTAAAAATAAAATAAAAAATGTTTTTTTCATGGTAAAAAGGGTTTATAAAAAAAGGCTGAATGATTACTTCATAACCACTCAACCTTTTTCTCAAAATAGAATAAAAAATTATCTTACAACATTAATTTGTACATTCGTAGTACCAAATTTTGTTTCTATTCTACAGATGTAAAGACCGTTTGACATAGAAGCTGGAATGTCGAATAATTCTTGTTGTTTTCCTGCATTGCGTGAGCCATTTCCAAGTGATGCAACTTTTCTTCCTGCCATATCATATAGTTCAAAATTAACGTCTGTCAAATCTGAAAGTTCATAAGTCATTGAAAATGAGTTGCTTGTAGGATTTGGAAATACGCTTACAGGTATTTTATTGTTGTCTGTATCAAAAACGCTTACCAAACCAGAGTTTAGTCTTGCGACCATAAAATTCTCTGTGGCAGAACTAAAATTGATTACGCCGCCTACATAAATTTTGCCATTTTTATCAATTTTAACCGCATTCGCTTGGTCTTTTGCAGTATTAGGGACATCAATAATTGCAAAACCTTTTGTGGTAAAAGTCAAGTCAAGTGCGCCATTAGCTGACAAACGAACTACACCAATATCGTCACCGATGTAACCGCCCATAACGATTTTTCCGTCCCAAGCCTGAATATCCATACCACGCATTTCTTCTTGTAGTGTATTTAGGTCGCCACGATAAGAGCCAGCAGTACCGAAAGTAGCGTCTTTTGTACCAGTTGTAGTCAAACGTGCTGCAAAAGTTTCATATTTTGCTGCTGTCAAAGGAGCAAATTTTCCGCCTACAACCAATTTGTCGTCGCTTTGTAAAGCTGCACAATAGAAAAACTCGTTTCCAGTATAGTCAATTTCAGCAACACCACCTGTACCGTAAGTAGCATCTACTGCGCCAGCCGTCGTAAAACGAGCTACTGCCAAAGAGGAGTTGTTATTTGCATCAAAACCATAACCTACCAACAAAATTTTACCATCTTTTTGGATTAAAAGTTTACTTGTATTGATAGAAGGAGCTGTATTTGCAGCGAGTGTTACTACTCCTGCTGTGCCAAAAGTAGCATCAGGCACACCATCTGCGCTCAAACGAATTACTAAGAATTTACCTCCAACTTCGCCTCCGACTACGATTTTACCATCTTTTTGTATTGCCATTGAGCGAGCAATACCGCCACTTCCTTTGTTAAAAACGTATTTTCCGCCTGTTCCAAAGGTTGCATCAAGTGCGCCAGCACTCGTTGTACGCACCACAACCATATTATTTGTAGTACCTACGAGCGACGAACTCAAAGCCAAGATTTTGCCATCAGACAAAACTAAACCATCACGACCATATTCTTTTTTGTCGCCAGTATCTGTTTTCAAAACGCCAGCCGAGCCAAAAGTATTGTCCTTTGCGCCTTTTACATCTATTCTCGCAATGTACAGTTTGTCCTGAGTAGCATCTGCAGTCACGAGGTTTTCGCCAATAACTACGATTTTGCCGTCAGCTTGCAAAGCAATGGTGCTTGCACGTTCGTTTGGTCCACCGTAATCTAAATTTGCATATCCAGTAGAGGTAAAAGTTTTATCTACTGTACCTGCCGATTGTGCTATTGAGCTTTCGCTAATGCTTGCCAATAAAACTATTGGTAAAAATAATTTTTTCATGAGATTTCTATATTTTTAGTTTTTGAATAAATTTATAATTTTTTGCCTTTGCTTAGTGCTGCTTACATAGATTATTGAAGCAAAACAGACACTTTTTTATTTTTGAAAATCTCTACTTAGCTTCTAGCATATTAAAGTTTCTCCTTTGGGGAAGATTTAGATGGGGCTATTTTATTATTGTGTTGGTCCATTATCTACCTTAGTTTCTATGGCGTTTTGAATATCCTTAGGCAAACTTTTGAAAAAATCGAAGCCAGTAGCACCACTTGCTTCTAAGTCACGAACGCTAACACGATAATTTCCCCAACTATCCAAACCACTACTTTGTTTGTTCGGAATACGGATAGCAATCACACGGGTATCGGCTTTAACTCTATCTACGTCATTTCCAGATTGGTCGGGCATAATTAAAACTATTTTCCAGCAATGACTTGGAACTGTTATTTTACCATTATCAATGCGTTTTGTAGTACCTCCATTTGAGCCACTACCGCCTTCGCCATAGCCACCTGCGATGATGTATAACTCGTTTCCTTTGTTCACCAAGTTTCTACAATAATTTTCCAAATCTGCCCAATTGTTTTGGTTCACATTTGGAGATTGCGCTATCATGTTCGTCATAGTAAAAGTTTCGGAATTGTCAGCTATCGAACCATCTCTATCTGCCGAAGGGCAGAGATGCCCACGGTCAAAACCAGAACCTCCAAATGAACCAGAACTTGCTTTGTAGTAAGAAGCAGGCAATTTGTCATCAGGACGAAAATCGTCTTGACGAGGCGTATTACCCAACCACTCATTTGCCAAACGCCAGCTTACCCAATTAGCTCTACCTAATGTATTATTGTATGAAAATACATATTGCTTTTTCTCGACTAAATAATTGTCTGTGTTTGCTTCTACTTTTGTAGCCGCACTTGGGTTACCCATCAAGTAATTCTCATTGCTCGGAATTGTGTTTGTTGGATTTTCAACTTTTTTTTCGCAAGCACCAAATAATACAATTATAGCTGCGAATAA
>JANMGN010000367.1:0-5325 GCA_031374645.1 Chitinophagales bacterium
GTCTTAGTAAGGTGTAAATAATAAGTTGTGGATTTATGGTTAGTATAGCTTTTAATAGGCAAGCAGAAAACACAAGTCTATTATTTACACGTTACTTAAATATAAATGTAAAATAAAATACATTCCACTCTCGCAAAAACATCGTATATTCTTTAAAAATAAATTGTTATTTTCCTTATGAATAAAAATATCGTGAAATTCTCTTTTTTAGTGCTTTCTATTGTAGGTATTATGACTAGTGCTTTTAGCCAAAAAGTATTGAATGTGAAAGGTGAAGCCGTTGTTCAAAAATACGAAGTGCTTGACAATTTATTCTCAGATTACAAGATTTTTAAAGTAAATAGCAAAGAAGTTGTCAGTTATTTACTACAAAATGAAGGACGTGGCGAAATAGAATTGTCGCTTTCTGACAAACTTTCATGGACACTTTTTCTCGAACCAGCCAATATGATGGGCGGAAATCTCACAACAACAGTTTGGGATGGAGAAAAAGCAGTTTCTTTAATTAGGACCTTTGACCCAACATTCAAAGGCACTTCTAATCAAGGTGCAGCACTGCGTTTTACTATTGACGAAAATTATTTTAGTGGAAGTATTCGTAGCAAAAAACAAGAATATATTTTACAGCCTTTACGTGATTTTTTGCCTTCGGCAGATGTGTCTGAAATTGTCGTTTTTGACGTAAAAAAAGTAAAAAAAGACCAATTAGGAAAATGTGGTGTGGAAGAAATACACCAAAAATCAAGCAATTTGCATAAACAAATGCTTAAAAAAACAGCCAATAAAACGCCTTTGGCTTGTTATGAAGTCGGAATAGCGGCTTGTACAGATTTTTCTTTTTATCAAAAATATAGTAGTAATGTCACTACGGCTCAAAATCGTGTTTTGACTATTTTAAACCTCGTAGAAGGCGATTTCGCAACTGCTTTTACGCATAATTTGAAAATGGTAGTGGTAAGATGGTTCAATAGCACTTCGGCTACCGAACCATGGACAGCAACTACCAATTCAAGCACTTTACTCAATGAATTTAGAACTTGGGCTAACGCAACTTTGACTGGTGCGCCAACTTTTGACCTTGGGCAACTTTGGACAGACCGTACTTTCAGTAGTTCTGTCATTGGAGTTGCTTATGTAGGCGCAATCTGTTCTACTTTTAAATATCAATGTCTGCAAGATTTCACGACAGGTACAAACCTCATGCGTGTTATGGTTTCGCACGAAACAGGTCATAGTTTTGATTGTAATCATGACGCTCAAGGATCGGCTTTTATCATGGCACCTTCTGTTTCTAACGTTACAGCTTGGTCACCTGCTTCGGTTTCCTCGGTCAATGCGTATTTGCCCACTGTCATTGGTAGCAATTGTTTGACGGCTTGCTCGACAGGTACGCCTGCGCCAGTTGCCAGTTTTGGCATGACCCCAAATCCTGTTTGTAGTGGTGCTGCGGTTGCATTTGCAAATAGCAGTACCAATAATCCTACTTCGTATAGTTGGATATTTCAAAATGGAACGCCAGCAACTTCTACGGCAGTTAATCCGAGCGTAACTTTCTCTGGTTCAGGTACTTATGTTGTTACTTTAACTGCGACTAATGCAGGTGGCTCAAATACTACCACGCAATCTATTACTGTAAATCCTTTGCCAGTAGCTAATTTTACTTCTGCTGTAAATGCTTCGCAAGTCACTTTTAGCAATACTTCTACCAATGCAACGAGTTACAATTGGGCTTTTCAAAGCGGAACGCCAGCTACTTCCACGGCTGCAAATCCTATTGTAAATTACGCTGCACCTGGAACATATAGTGTAACATTGACGGCTACGAATGTATGTGGTTCGGTTTCTACGGTAAAAACTGTTACGATTTCGCAAACACTTTCGGCTAATTTCACGAGTACAAATACCAGTGGTTGTACGCCTTTTACTACGACTTTAACGAATACTTCGGTAGGTGCAACGAGTTACAATTGGCAATTGCCAGGTTCGACAACGCCAACATCTACGGCTACAAATCCCTCTGTTACGTATAATTCAGCAGGAACTTATAGCGTAACTCTGACCGCTACGAATGGTCCAAACTCAGTTTCTAACGTAAAAACGAATTATTTTACAGTAAATACTGCGCCTATTGCAGGTTTTACTTATCAAATAAATGGAAGTTCGGTTACTTTTACAAATACTTCTACGGGCGCAACGAGTTACAATTGGGCGTTTGGAAATGGAAATACAAGTACCGCTACTTCGCCAGCAATAACGTACGGAACTACTGGAAATTACTCGGTTACGCTTACTGCAATTAGTCCTTGCGGACAAAATACGACTGTCCAAACGGTTATGATTGCCGTGCCTCCTACTGCGAATTATACGATTGTGATACCGAGTTCTGGTTGTGCGCCTTTTCCAGTTCAATTCAACAATCTTTCGACTAATGCAATAAGCTACGAATGGACATTTCCAGGAGGAACGCCTTCATTTTCGACATTGCAAAATCCAAATATTACATACAATACGGCAGGTGCTTTTTCTGCGACGTTAAAAGCCATCAATTCTGGTGGTTCAGCGACTTTTACTTCCACTACCCAAGTCGTAGTAGGAGCAGCTCCGACGGTAGGTTTTACTTCAAATGTGGTCGGAAAAACAGCGACTTTTAGCAATACCTCTACCAATACGACTGATTATTTGTGGAAATTTGGCGATAATACACCTAATTCTACTATTGTAAATCCTGTACATACTTATATCAACGATGGTACTTATGCCGTTACCTTGACCGTTACGAATGATTGTGGAACAAAATCAATTGTACAAAATGTGGTCATTGCATCGCCACCAAAAGCAGCTTTTTCGCTTGTAAATACAACAGGTTGTACGCCATTTTCTCCTGTTTTTAACAATACATCTTCTGCAAATGCTACTTCATATCAGTGGATTTTGACTGGTGCTTCACCTTCAAGTTCTACGGATAAAAATCCAAATGTTACCTATAATTCTGCAGGAACATATAGTATAACATTAATCGTAAGCAATACGGCTGGTAAAGATACTTTTAAAATAAACAACGCATTGACGATAAATCCTTCGCCTCAAACTTTGTTTACGACAGCGATAGATAAGGCAAAAGTTACGTTTACAAATACGAGTATAAATGCTGTTGCGTACGTATGGAATTTTGGTGATGCTACATCAAGCACTTTGCAAAATCCTGTACATACTTACCTCGCTGATGGAAATTATACGGTTACTTTGACGGCTACAAACACTTGTGGTTCAGTGAGTTATACAAAAAGTGTAACGATAGTTACAGCACCGAAAGCAGCATTTACGGTTGCGAATAGGATAGGTTGCGCAGCTCTTTCAGTTGCTTATAACAATACTTCTTCGCTTAATTCAGCGACTTATGATTGGACTTTTGCAGGTGGAAATCCTTCAACTTCTACTGTGAAAAATCCAGTTATTGTGTATGATAATGCAGGAACTTATAGCGTGACTTTGGTCGTGAGCAATGCGGCTGGAAAAGATACTTTCAAAATGATAGATGGAATTACAGTCAGTACAAAGCCTCAAACTTTGTTTACGACAGCGATAGATAAGGCAAAAGTTACGCTTACCAATACGAGTACAAATGCCGTTTCGTACGCTTGGGCGTTTGGCGATGGAAATACAAGTATTTTGCAAAATCCTGTTTATAATTATACCAATGACGGAAATTATACGATTACACTGACGGCTACAAATACTTGTGGTTCAAGTGTTTATACAAAAAATATAACGATAATCACGCCTCCGAAAGCAGCATTCACGTTGGCGCAATCGAGTGGTTGTTTGCCATTTGTAGCCAATTTTACGAACACTTCATCAAGTAATTCTGCGACTTACAATTGGACTTTTGTAGGCGGAAATCCTTCGACTTCTACTGAAAAAAATCCAGTTGTTACGTACAATTCGGTCGGAAATTTTGATGTGACACTCGTGGTTTCTAATACACTTTATCAAGATACTTTGAAAAAGAAAAATACGATTGTTACGGTTGCAAAACCAACAGCTGTATTTTCTCAAACGATAAATGGTGGCAATGTTTCGTTTGTAAATAACGCTATTGGAGCGAGTAATTATACTTGGATTTTTGGAGATGGAACAGCTTTTAGCAATGCTCCAAATCCTACACATACTTATACTGATGGTGTTTATACCGTAAAATTAATTGTTACAAGTAACTGTGGGTCAGATACTTCTGCAAAAATATTGACGATAATTACGCTACCGAAAGCAAATTTTGCAGCTGTCACGACAGGCTCTTGTGCGCCTTTGACAGTTGATTTCACGAATACTTCATCGGCAAACGCTACAACATTCAACTGGGATTTTATGGGAGCTACACCAGCCGTTTCGACTGATAAAAATCCAACAGTAACGTACAAAAAAGCAGGTGTATATGATGTTCGTTTGATAGCAAGTAATTCGGCAGGCAACGATACGCTTATTTTTAAAAAATACATCAATATAAATGATGTGCCTAATGCAGGTTTTACTAAAAAAGTAAGCGGCGCAAGTGTTCAGTTGAGTAATAATTCTACGAATGTGAACAGCTACAAGTGGGATTTTGGCGACAACACATCGAGTACAGATAAAGACCCTTCGCATACTTATACAAAGGCTGGAAAATACGTTATTACGCTTTTTGCGACCAATGCTTGTGGAACTACGACTGCATCGGATACGCTTCTTTTAGAATTTACAAAAATAGATAATACGCTGAATAGCAATATTTTACATATTTATCCAAATTCAAATCAAGGTTATTTTAATTTTGTAGCAAAAGGAAATGCAAGTAAAGAAGTAAATGTAACTATTCAAAATGCACTTGGTCAAACGATGTTTCAAAGAGATTTTAACTTCTTAGAAGGCGAAATTAAAACGGTAATTGATACTGAAATTTTTCCAGCAGGAACTTATCTCTTGATATTTTTACAAGAAAATAAAAGGCAATATTTGAAGTTTAGTAAATTATAAAATTAGATTTTGGGTACAAAAAAAACCGCTATTTTCGGATTGAGAGTAGCGGTTTTTTTTATTTTGAAATAAGTAAGTAGGCGTATAGAAATAATCGATAATTTTTTTGGCGTTGTAAAATAACATAAGTAACTGACTGCAAGGAAGTTACGTTGTTATTTTACAACGACTTCCCTTTAAAAAAATTATGATTATTTTAGCCCAACTACTTAAATTGTACACAGTCTAAATATTTTGCTCAATTATTTCTTTTACGTTTTCTTCTGAAATATTTAGCGAAAGTGCAATGATATTAATTGACACACCATTTCTATG
>JANMGN010000809.1:0-4680 GCA_031374645.1 Chitinophagales bacterium
AGCATTTGACGCTTCGAGCTGTGATACTCGGCTCAATAAATCACTAATCAATAGTCGCAATTCAGTTATGTCTGTACTTAATTCGGGCATACTTTTTATAATCAAATTCTTAGCCAAGTTTTTGGGCTAAGTTTTTACAAATAAACTATTTAGACAAAAAAGATTTCAATGTTTTTGACGAAAAGTTTGTAGATTTTATTTTAAAATTTCAAAATGAACGTTTTGCAAATGGCGAAATGACCAAAGAAAGGTTAGTTTATATTTTAAATAAACCTTTTTTTAATAAAATTTTGGTCGTTTTTTCGGAAGAATTGGATAAAGAATTGGGCTATGTTTTTGTTTGCGAAGGCGACGATTGTCTGCATTATTGGTTTTGTTTTTACGATACCGACTACTTTGAATTGAGCCTCGGCAAATGGATTATGTACCAAACAATAGTTTTGGCAAAAGAACAAAATAAGCAATATTTGTATTTGGGAACTTCTTACACCAAAAATTCTTTGTACAAAGGAGATTTTAATGGTTTTGAGTTTTGGGACGGTGTAACATGGAATAAGGATAAAAAATTATTGGCTTATTTAATCGAAAACCAAGAAAACCAAAATCCGTTAGACAACTACAAAAAAAGAGAAGATTCGCAGCTAACAAATATTTTTAATTTTGATTTTCTAATTTGATAATTTTTAAAAGACGTATTTTGATTTCATCGTAGTTGGGCTAAAATAACAGTGTTCATTTCTTAACGCCTACTGACATCAAAATACGTCTTTTTTTTATACCTTTGCAAAAAAATAAAGATATACTATACCTACTATGGAACGTACAGAAATACAAACGCTGGGAGAATTTGGTCTGATAGAAAGACTTACCGCAAACCGTCCGAACAGACAACCTTCCACTTTAAAAGGTGTCGGAGATGATGCTGCCATTGTCTATAATCCTGATTATCAGATGGTTGTGAGTACCGATATGCTTTTCGAAGGCATACATTTTGATTTGGCTTACACGCCGCTCAAACATTTAGGTTATAAAGCGGTGGTCGTAAATGTTTCAGATATTTATGCCATGAACGCTACTCCAACTCAAATTACGGTATCACTCGGTTTTTCAAACCGTTTCTCGGTAGAGGCTTTGGAAGAGCTGTACGAAGGCATTTATTTAGCTTGCGAGCGTTACGGCGTGGACTTGATTGGTGGCGATACTACGACTTCTCGTAGCGGTTTGGTCATCAGCGTGACTGCTATCGGGCAAGCGAAAAAAGAAAAACTGACTTACAGAAATGGTGCAAAAGTGGGAGATTTGATTTGTATCACAGGAGACCTCGGTGCGGCTTATTTGGGCTTACAAATTTTAGAACGTGAAAAACAAATTTGGTTGCAACATCCTGATATTCAGCCTAATCTGGACGAACAAACGTATTTGATAGAGAAAATTTTGAAACCCGAAGCAAGAAAAGACATTATCGAAATGTTTGAAAAAAGTAACCTTGTCCCGACGGCTATGATAGATATTTCAGACGGTTTGGCTTCAGAATTATTCCATATTTGCAAGCAATCTGGTGTAGGTGCGTTTTTGGAAGAAACAGGTATTTCCATACATCCTGACGCTACGATGCAAGCCTTAAAGTTTCAAATGAACCCTATGTCTTGCGCACTAAGTGGTGGCGAAGATTACGAGTTGCTCTTTACTATCAGCCCCGAAGACATCGAAAAAGTGAAATATTTACCAGATATTTACATTGCGGGAGAAATTGTTGATGCCAAAGATGGCATTACGCTTCATACAAATGGTGGAAAAATAATGCCTATTACAGCACAAGGTTGGACACATTTTTAAGTAAAACCTCACTATCGGACACAAAAAAGCCTTGAATATAGGGGGAAAATTCAAGGCAGTATGTTTAACTCTATTCCTACGAGTAAGTACTTTATTTGTAGCAAATGATATGCCAAAAATATGTAATTTGTAGTTTTTTTATATATAAATAATGCTAAAAAATAAAATTTAACAACTGATTTGCATAAAGAACTATAATGTAACGCATTAGGTTTCACCTTTTTTATGAAAATTTAAAAATTTGTAAAATTCCTTAGCTGTCATCCTGAGCTTGCGAAGGAACTCCTAATTATGCCTACGAAGACTTAATCTTGAGTTCCTTCGCAAGCTCAGGATGACAGATTCGTTTCTATTTTGATAGATTCGTTTTTTGCTAAAAGGATAAAACCTTGTGTAGGTTAGTATAACAACAAATTTTTTACAAAATTCATCATTATTCATTCAGCATTACCAAATTATTCATTCATCATTACCAAGCGTATATTTAACAGTTTTTTAGCAATCATGGAACGAAAATTGTAAAAGTAAAATATATAATTATTTTATGATACATTCTACTCACATCCTTCGCTATTTTTGTTATTTGCTCTTTGTTTTTGGAACGATAGAGGCAAAAGCCGACGATGGTTTTGACTGTATTTTCAAAAACAGAGCTGCTGTTTCACTCTCAAAAGTCGTTTTTTTTAGCGATACATCGCTTAGCAAACAAACAAATGTACTTTTTGACGAAGGCGAACTTTTTGAAATAATAGGGGAGAGTAAGCTCGAACACGATGATAAAGACCAAACGCAACGGTTCAAATGGTATAAACTCAAAGCTCGCAACAAACAAACAGGCTGGGCTTTTGGCGATGCGATTGCAGTGATTGAGCAAGAAAAACAACCCGAATCGCTACTCGGTTTTCATCAGCAAAAATGGCAATTTGACAACGGTTTTGAAAACGCTATATCCTGGATTGCTGCCGTGAATGGTACAGAAATCAAGACAAGTTCTGCGCTCGTCAATCCAGAATACAACGAAACTTACCTTATTATAAGCAACGAAAAAGGAAATTCGGTGTTTATAAATCTCTCTGGACAAAGCATAAATGGAGAAGCTACACTAAAAACGCTCCTTATTCAAGATATTACAGGCGATATTACGCCCGAAATCATAGTGGAACGCAGTAGTTTTGCTTCGGGTACAGTGCTTGAAAATCGAGATGTAGAACTTTATGCTTTTCAGTCAGGAACGCTTCGCAAAATTTTTGAAGAACGTACAACGCTAACCGACGATGACGATACGCCTTCGCCCGCCCTTTTCAAAAAAATAGAAATTTCTGAGAAAAATATCCGTTTGGCTTATGTAGATTTTTTGCATTGTGAAAGTTATAAGCAAAATATTCCCTACGATTTGCGTACAAAAACACAAGAGCGTTGCCTCGAATATGTTACTTCGACTTACAATTGGGATGAAAATAAAAAACAATTTGCGACACTTTACGCTGAAAGCCGTACGACCTTAGCTGTTTTTGCTAAACAAAATTACAAATTGCTCCGTTCTCCGAGCGATACGGCGAAAGTTATCACGACAGTTGCCGAAGAGGAGGAATTAATTGCCATAAAATTATTTGAAAATTTTAAAATGCTAAAAGACAAAGCTGAACCTGACTTTTGGCTGTATGTCAAAAAAAGTGACGGTACTTTTGGTTATATAGAAGCCTACAAAGTTTATTTTGAAGATTTTGAAAGTGCTAATATCTTGCACGAATACTTCAATTATGCGCCAATAAGCCGTCAAGATTGGAAAAGTGAGGAAGAATTCTTATCTATTCAAGCAAAAGAGTTTTAATTTTGCTTTCCTAAAAATAAATACAAAATACTTTTTTGTGACATAGATAAAAATATTTTTATCTTTTTATAGCTATTCAAGATAATCTAAACGATACTTCGTAAATCAGCGAATAAATGTTTTTTTATAAAAAAGTAAAAATTTTATCAAAAATTATTAAAAATACTTAAATTTTATTTTTCATTTTAAAACATTGATTATCAATTGTTTATATAAATTTTGTCCAAAATATTTTTTATAAATAGAAATAAAACGTACACCGCAATCGTGTAACAGTTTTTTATTTTAAAATACTGTAAATCAATATACTATATATTAAAAATACGATTTAAAGATGTCACTTAAAGCGTATTTTTTTATAATTTTTTTAAGCGCACACTTGTATCTTTGTATCATCAATAAAACGTTACGCAGTTGCGGACATTTCAAAATTAGTTTTAAAAATATTTACAATGACATCATTTAGCAATTTTTCAGCAAACGAAACACTTTCGGCTTCTAACATGACAGAACTAAAAGGTGGCTCAGTAACTGCTCCTCGCTTCGATATGAATGTGGTATCTATTTTGAAACAAAAATACGCAGGTGCTGCTTCTCAACAATTTACATTGGTTACAAAAGGAATAGCTTATACGGTAACTTTGGACGCTGTAAAGCATGTAATGTGCATCAAAAATGCAGCTGGTGCAATAGTAATGACAAAATATTAATATATTTAAGGTAAAATATAAAGTAGTAGTAATTTTAAGTTTTGGTAAAACTTTTTTTTGTTTGATTTAATTGTTTGATTTTAAGAATTGAAAACTTGTTAGGGGTGGTAGCCTAACAAGTTTTTTTCGTATTTAGGTAAAAAAAACGTCGTCGAAGTTAGACTTCGACGACGTTAGAAATAATTTTAAAGTGTTTTCTAAAACAATTCTCCTTGACTTCCACCATTTATATCCAAATCAATCGAAGAAATGCAGGTTTCAGGAACATTGAATGAATTGAAGACAAAAAGTGCTTCAAAAAAG
>JANMGN010000462.1:0-3710 GCA_031374645.1 Chitinophagales bacterium
GTAACGAATATGTCGTATATGTTTAGTAATGCAACTGCCTTTAATCAAAATATCAACACATGGACTACTAACTCCGTAACGGATATGTCGTATATGTTTCTTGTTGCAACTGCCTTTAATCAAAATATCGGTGCATGGAATGTTGCTGCCGTAACGAATATATCGGGTATGTTTGGTAGTGCGACTGCCTTTAATCAAAATATCGACATGTGGAATACGATTAAGGTAACAAATATGTCGAGTATGTTTAATGATGCGACTGCCTTTAATCAAAATATCAGTGCATGGAATGTGGCTGCAGTAACGAATATGTCGGGTATGTTTTCTAACGCAACTGCCTTTAATCAAAATATCAGTGCGTGGAGTACTACCGCCGTCACGGATATGTCGTTTATGTTTAATAATGCGACCGCCTTTAATCAAAGCCTTGCCGCTTGGGGTACTAAGTTTAATGCAGCCGTGAACTTATCCTCTTGTTTAAATAATTGCGGTATGAGCGTGGCAAACTATGAAGCAACGCTTGCAGGCTTCGCGCTTACTACCCGCACGGGCATAAGCCTTGGCGCAGCAGACTTGAAATATTGTAACGCAAGTAGTAGAACAATCCTTACCAATCCCGTAGCAAGCGGTGGCAAAGGCTGGACAATCACAGGTGATGTGCAAGATTGCGCCCCTGGTTGCGCTTGCGACCCTGCCTGCAACCCGATACCAACTGGCTCAGGTACTTACACCGCTACCACAACCAACGTCATAGGTGGTTATACGCACTATTGCGATGGCATAGGGCATTTGTTGCTTTCTCTAAAAATACCCGCAGGCACGACTATTTTGCCAGGCTCGGTTAGTGTAAAAGTCGGTGCTACTGCCGTAACTACTTATGCACAATATTGCGGTGCGAGTGCAACCGCCGATTATTGCTTTATGAATGTATCGGGTGCTTTAATCAACCGCAATTGGTATATCAATCCCACTTTTGCTGGCAATGTAAACGGCATAACCGCCGCCCTTGCCAACCAATTGACGGTTGTTTCTTATTTTAAAAACACCGATTATACGGCTCTAAGTGCCGCTGCTACTGTACCCAACCTTACGGATATAAAATTATATTATCCAAAATCCACGTATAGTTTTGGCGCGTTTCCGAGTACAGACGCAATAAAACCATTACTTAGCATAAGTGCTTATCCGAATGCCGCAAACGCAGGTCTATCCGTATGGAAACTAAATTCTTACCAAACCAATACGATACACGCTGCCGAGTTTAGAGTTAGTAATATCAAAAATACAGGCGGCTTAGGTAAGTTCCAGTAGAATCCAATAAAAAATATATCTTATAATAACAGTATCAATATCATTTTCAAACCATAAATCATTATTACAATGAAACTAAATTTTTTACTTCTTATCCTTGTGGCATTGTTCAGCATAAATGCTAATGCGCAATGCCCTATCAGTATCACTGACGATGTTGGTGATGGTACTAGTTACCTTTTCAACTTAGCCACAAGCGCAGAGTGTAGCAATTACACCATAAACAGCACCATTAACATCAATGCCGAGCCGTATATTGTACAAAACTGCTTTGTAGTAGGTGCAACAACTACGCTACAATTAGGGGCTAATAGTAATCCCGTGCCGATTACCAATGCACCTATCGTGTTTATGGTTGGTGGATTGACTTGTACTTATAATGCTATGGGAGTGCTTCCAATTCAACTTGCTTCTTTCAGTGGCTACGCCAAAGATAAAACGAACTTTCTCACTTGGACAACAGCTTCCGAAAGCCAAAACAAAGGTTTCGACATCGAGCGTTCCTCCCTTAATCCCTCCAAAGGAGGGAAAATCGAATGGCAAAAAATCGGCTTCGTCGCAGGAAATGGTACGACCAATACAAGAAAAGAGTATTCTTTCGAGGACAAAAATCCTACTGGGATAACGTATTACAGATTAAAACAACTCGATTTCGACGGTCGTTTTGAATACTCAAAAATCATTGCAATTGATACAAAAGGCGAAAATATGGTGAGTGTTTTTCCAAATCCAAGCAATGGTATTTTTACCATTACAGGCATAGAAGATACCGAAGACGAAACTTTTACGCTAATCAATACCGTCGGACAAACCTTGTCTATCACTGTTCAAAACGATGGACAATTGGATATGTCAGCGTATCCTTCGGGCGTGTATTACTTGCGGGTAGCGAGTAGCGGACAAGTGATGAAGTTGGTAAAAGAGTAGGGGCAAACCTTTGCGGTTGCCCAATCATGCAGCGTTGGGTTTTAACCCAATGTTTTCGATAAAATTAAAAAAGGACAAAATCATTACGATTTTGTCCTTTTTTTACAAAGAAAATTAATTTTTCTTCAAGGTATAAGTATAATTCCCAGCTTTTCCTAAAAGGAGCGAAACAACATAAGTGCCATCAGCATCAATTTTGATATTATCTCCACCAGCCTCAAGTGAGCCATTTGCGTCTGTATCGCCGTAACTAAGAACAGATGTTTTGTTTGCTCTGAATTTCATTTCCCCTTTTTTCAAAGATAAAGTTGCAGACCAAGCATCAGTCGCAGCATCGTACTTTAAGTTTGTATCAGTATCCCAATCAACAGATGCTGTACCTACCACGCTCCATGTTGTAGCTAAAATACTCCAAGTATTCGCTATTGAATCTGCTTTTATTAAATAATAACCAGGGGTATTTACTTTAATATCAGTTCCTTTTACCTTTAATTTCCCACTATCACCCGTAGTTGCTTCATCGCCATAGTCATTGGTCCAGTTTGGAGCAGGTGTAAATTTGAAAGAAGTAGTAGCGTCTGGAAAATTGATATAACCTTCGTACTTTCCATCATTGTCTTTAGAGGCAATCGTAGCGGCTTTGTCAGGCATCCAACCCTGATAACTCCCTGGCACATACCAAACAGGATACTTTGCTGCTTGGAAGTATGGCGTAGCAGTGAAAGTCACTACATTAGAGTAAGTTGGTGCACTACCTACAATAGAACATTTTACACGTACCTCAAGAGAATGAGCAAAGTCTGGCAATAATTTAATATCTTGGGTAACCATGCTATTCAATGCACTTACTGTAAGTGATTTTGTTAGTGCTGATGCACTTGCTAATTCTATAGGTTTTTTAAAATTATTACCCGCTTTATCAATTTCTAAAGAATAGGTCTTAGCAACGTTAACATCAGAAACGAAAGCTGTCCAAGAAAATGTTATTACAACATTTTTTGCGTCAGCCTCGGTAAGTACAAAAGCAGTTTTATTCAAACTTAGCGTGCCTGGTGTCGTATTTGTCAATACGGTTTTCTCTTCGTCTTTTTCGCAAGCAACAAAAGCACTTACAAAAAGACAAAAGAAGCTATATAATACTATTTTTTTCATTTTTTATTAAATTTAAAAATTCTAAAATTTATCTTAATAAACTCATGTTGCGCATAGTTCCAATGGTTAAAACCATTGGCTACCATATCGGTCGTTGCGCTGCAACTTGATAATAGCCTTTGCGTAACATGGGCTTATAAGTTGATTATAAATTATTTATACATTAAAAATAATTATAAATTATTCATTTTTAATTATTCATTATTTATAGCCAGGATTTTGTTTCAAATTACTATTTGCTGTCAAATCATCTGCCGAAATAGGGTAGAGTGACAAATAGGATTCTACTTCCTTTCCATTTTCAGCGTTGCCTTTCCATT
>JANMGN010000508.1:0-3119 GCA_031374645.1 Chitinophagales bacterium
CCAATTTGTGTCTGTATGTACATGGCACAAATACCTTCGCCTCCTGCTATGTAGTGAATTTTACGAACAATACCTGACTGACCCCACCATGTAGGTGCTACATGATCTTCTTCATAGTTTCCATTGTAATACCTCCTGTCATAAACCAGTTGTGTTACGGATTCGTCTATGTTTCTTTGTGACTCACATCTCAATTCCATCACTCTGCGCTCATAGTCTGCTCCATAAGTGAAGGTCAAAAAAAAGGTTGTGCATTCATTACCATCACTTCTAGAAGAATGTTCGCCAATTTCGTCTGGCTGATGAAAAGGGGTATATGTAACGCTTTGAATATGGTTTTTATAGTCATTAGCGGCAGGAATTTTTGTGACTGCATTTATTTTTGTTTTATCATAAATATAGTTTTGCTTACCAGCGTCTGTTTTGTTTTCAATATTACCATTTCGACTGTAACTAATAGAAAGGTTATTTTTAGAAGAAGTCAGTAATCGGTCTAAATTATCGTAGGTAAAAGTTTCATCTAAGCCGCTTCTTGAGTCATAACGCCCCATCAAGTTGCCTGTTTGATGGTCAAAATCGAAGCGCAACTGTTGCGCTCCTCCTGCCGAAAAGGTAACTGGAAAACCATAATTATCATAAGCTATATTAGAGGTAATATTATTCCCTAAGGTGTAGGAAGAATAATTGCCTAAGTTATCCATACTTTTGCCTGTAAAAAAAGCTCTTCCTTTGGCATCTTGTACCGTTAGTAAAAATGAATTGGTATCGTAAGTTCTATTCAGTTCAAAGCCTGTCGGATAAACCTCTTTATCTGTATTGCCGCAAGGGTCGTAGCCGTAACTGTGTGTAAATCCGTTATCGGTAACGGATAAAACTCTACCGAAGCCGTCATAAGTATAATTTTGATTAATCCCATTAAAACCTATTACGTCTTCAATTTTATTTAGCCCACCTTGCGATGTTTTATACAGGTATTCTGTAAGTCCTTCTTTTCCCTCTCTTGTAGTGGTTCTGCCGAGTACATCATACTCGTAGGTCGTTAGATTTCCATTACTATCGGTTTGTTTTCGCAATTGTCCGTAAGCATCATATACATAGGTCGTAGTACCAGCATTGGGTTCTTCAAACGAAGTGCGGTTTCCTACAACATTAAAAATACTTGTTCCTACTGGTTTTCCTGCCAACTTTACCAAAATATTATTGCCTTGTCCGTCGTATTTATACTCCAAAACACCACCATTGTCTTGCTTTTTGGTGACTTTGCCTGTTGCATCAGAAGTAGTGATTATTTTATGTCCACTCGGTGGCGTAATGGTAACTTCTATATTTCCGCCACCGCAAAGATAAGCATAAGTAGTTGCACCTATGGGATTAGTGCTCGTTTCGAGCCTATCCAATGCGTCATACTTATTACTCGTAGTAACTCCCGTGGTAGATACTGAGGAAACTACTCTACCTTGATTGTCATACTCCTGAGAGGAACGCAATATACCCGAATCAAATGTTTCTGTTTCTACAGCATAGGAGCGTTCGAAAATATCAAAATATTCTTTGGTATCGGGCTTACAAGGGTGTCTGGTGTATATCGTAAATAAACTATTACCTGACTTGATATTCCAATCGTAATCAGTCGTAATAGAGTGACCCAATGGAGATATTGTAAGGATTAGCCTACCCAGTCCATCGTACTGATAACTTACACTATTTCCGTCTATGTCTGTTTCGGATAGCGGTTTGCCCCATTTTTTGTCGTAGGTTATTTTCGCAACCAGTTGTTTTAGGCTATTGTATTTTTCTTCTACAAACCTAAAATTAGGGTCGTAGCGCAACTCTGTTTCTTTTTCATAAACTTTTAAAAGTGACTTGGGCGCAGAAACTCTATTTAAATGTAGCATACCATTGGAATAGTAGGTTGGCTCACTCAAAATTTCGTTGGGCGTATTTGCAAAATCTCGCTCTTCTGTCAAAAGACCTTTTGTATCAAATTTTCGAAGGGTAGTTTTTCCATAAGTTGGCGAACCTGTTCTATCAATGCTGATAGAGGTAGAAACTGGACTTGAAGGAATCCAAGAGCCGTGTTGCGCAAAAGCGGTTACCATACTACTTTTTTCTACTCCATTGTTATCACTATCTTGGTAAGTAACATTACCGTAATTATCATAACCAATAGTACTTGTGACAACAGCTTTGGTTATACCGTTGGTAGATTTACTACCAGTATTTTTAAGCCACCATCGACCGTTACTCAAGGGTTCTAAAATGAAATCTTGGGTGGTTTCGCTGACCAATGTACCACCTTTTTTCTCGTAGGAGTACTCGGGTACTGTTGTAAATCCAGTAGTAGTACCTTGTGTTTTTTGTAGTATTTTAAAACGGCTGTAACTTTCTGTATTTTGACTTGCATTGGTAACCGTCATACTACCGCAACCTAAAAACCCTAAGCCTTTACGGTGGATTTTCATGTCCTCGTATTTGTATTGGGTACTCGTAATACCTCCTACACCATCTGGTGCAGACATCTGAGATACCATATACATAGGCGTTTGAATACTATTCAGAGGATAAGATTTTAAATTACCTCTTGTATAAATGGTATTGGTCGTAGCATTTTCATAGCTAAAATCAATCGTTCGATTGTAACCATCAACTACTTTGGATAAGAGATGATTGGTGCTTTTTGGAGAAAAGCGAACCATAAGCGCATTGATAAGTAACTCTGATTTTCCGTCGCCATTGAAATCTCCTACGGTATATTCATGGAAAATTGTTGATGACTGTTGATAATTTGCTGGCGCAGTACCTTTATAGTACGATTTATCATAAAAACTAAGCCCCCTACTACAAAAAATACGATACGTACTGGTATAAGCATAAGTATATACGGATGCTCCTCCAGCCACATAAATCTGAGTTTTGTACTCTGTACTTTGCGAAAATAAAATATCCGTAAGACCATCACCATTAAAGTCACTTATGTAAGGTCCAGAAAATCCTAATGGAGCAGTAAATTGGTTGCCACGAACAAAAGATGTACCGCTTGAGTAATAAGGGCAGTAGAAAAACCCTGATTGATTTTGGAGATTAGCTAACAAATCTATTTTTCCGTCACCATTAAAATC
>JANMGN010000509.1:0-21616 GCA_031374645.1 Chitinophagales bacterium
TGAAAAAGATGAAGAAGAAAACGTAGTACATGGCGATCATGTGATGCTATATGACGTAAAAAATTCAATGATTCGGGTACCAAAAAATAAATTAGTGGTTATCAAAGACCTCGAAAATTACATAGTAGTAGATGAAGACGATATTTTGATGATAGTTCCGAAAAATAAAGAACAAGAAATCAAACAAATTACAAAAGATGTAGGTAAAGAAAAAGGAGCTTTTTTTGTTTAAAAATTGCTTCAACTCCTTGATTATCAAATAACTATATACTTTCAAACAAAAGTAAATGTATCATTTTTATATTTACTTTTGTTTGAAAACAAAATATTTCATCTCTGCTTATTGGTATGGGATTTTTTTTATGAAAATAGCAATTGTCGCCAATTCTACTTGGAATATTTACAATTTCCGATTAAACATACTTCGTGCCTTAGAAGAAAAAGGTGCGGAGATTGTCGTTGTTGCGCCTATCGACAAGTATATTTTTTACCTCAATGAGTTTAAAAATATTCGTCATATTCCGCTCAAAACACTTTCCCGAAAGAGTAAAAATCCTTTCCACGACCTCCGTTTATTTTTTGAAATAAAGGATATTTACAAGAGAGAAAAACCTGATATTGTACTGCATTATACCATAAAACCCAATATTTGGGGCAATTTGGCAGCAAGATTTTACAATATTCCTTCTATTTGTGCGGTAACAGGTTTGGGTTACGCATTTTTGCACAATGGCTGGATGCAGAAACTGTCCACTTTTTTGTATCGTTTTTCGTTTAAAAGTGCTGCAAAAATAATTTTTGAGAATGAAGATGATAAAAATTATTTTATTCAAGAAAAAATTACTCGTCCAACCCAAAGCATCGCTGTAAATGGTTGCGGAATCGATACAGATTATTACCACTCGAATTCGAGTAGTTTAAAAATACAACATAAAACTGTCTTTACTTTCATTGGTCGTTTTTTGTATGATAAAGGTATCAGAGAATTTGTAGAAGCTGCAAAAATTATCAGACAAAAACGGAATGATGTAGAATTTTGGTTGGTTGGCGAAATCGACGAGCAAAATCCCGCTACAATTAATTCAGATTTGCTGTTAGAATGGGTCAATCAGCGGGTTGTGATAGATTGTGGCCCTGCGAGTGATGTTCGTGTACCGATGGAAAAATCGAGTTGTATCGTTTTGCCTTCTTATCGAGAAGGGACTTCTCGTGTGCTGCTCGAAGCGGCAAGTATGGGCAAACCTATCATCACGACTGATGTACCTGGCTGCCGAAATGTAGTAGAAAATGGTGTAAATGGCATACTTTGCGCCGTTGCAAATACGAAAGCATTGGTTGCTGCAATGGAACAGTTTTTGGCATTATCAAGCGAAAATGTGCAAAAAATGGGTTTTTTAGGTCGTGAAAAAGCAGAAAATACTTTTAGTATAGCGATTGTAAATGAGGAATATTTGCAGATAATAAATGATGTTTTGAAAAAGTAATAAATGCTGTTTTGGGTAGTTATGAATCCTCACTCAAAAGCAATCTATACTGCTCTCTAATATATGGCAGCATAAAATATTTGCTGTTTTCATTTCTAAAAATAGTGTTTTCAGTTTCTAATTTTTTTACAAAAATTTCAAAATTTGCAGTAAAATCTATATTTTTCACACTATTTTGCTCTAAAATAAAATCATTTTCGCTCAAAAATGCTAAACAAGGGTCATTTTCTACCTGCGAAAAATGTAATATAGGTTTCTGTACTGCGATATAATCTGCAATTTTGCTTGGCAATTGCCACGCTGTTGTGTTACCGATGCTGATTAAAACGTCCGCTTCTGACATTGCCTTTTCCGTTTCTTTTCTACTGACCAAACCCTTTATTTCGACATTTTCATAAGGGGTAAATAATGCCACAAACTCAGGTAAAATATCTCCATAAATTTTGATGATTAGGCTATTGTTTTTTACTGTATTTAGAAAATCGATTAAAAGTGCAGGTGTTCTTTCTGGCGCATAAAATGCTCCGAAATAGGATAGAACTGGCGTTTTATTCGCTCTTGAAAATACTTGCTTTTTGAACATTGTCAAAGGCAAAATAACATTCATTTTAGCCGTATCTACGCCCAAATGTTCTTTATAATAGGCAATTAAATTAGAGTTGGTAACGCTTATTTTGTCCGCTTTTTGCAAAATATTTCTTTCTAATCTTTTTAAAAATGGTTTATAAAGCGCACGCCAAGCCTTGTGTTTTTTGTTGTAAAGTGGATCACCAATATCTATAATCCAATTGATATTGGGAGATTTTTTTTTCAAAAATCGTCCAACTAAATGCGAAGTAAATGGCATAGAAACACTTATTACATCTGAAAAATGATGGATTTCCATGAGTTCTTTTGCTTTGTTTTTTGCACTCCAATACCAAATAATAGATTCGTCTGGAAAAAATATTTTTTTTAAAAAAGTATATATTTTTATAAAAAATGAAAGTAAAAAATCACTTTTTGAAGGTAAATCGTTTGTTTCCTGTACTCTGCCTCGTTGGTTTTTTACTTTAAAAGAAGCGTAAAAAATTTCTTTCAAAGATTCGAAGCCTACCCGATGCACAAAAACATTATTTATTATTTCTTCTGGTTTCCTTTCGCCCAATTTTGTACATAATATATGAACCTCGTAGCCCTCCGCAGCGAGTGCTTCTGCGATGTTTGTCCACCGAAAAGGTCGTGGATGAAAAAGTGGAAAATACCAAGGACAAATGATTAATATATTTTTCATTTTAGCTCAAAAATTGTATAATTATCGTCAATCGTGATGATTTTTTTATAGTTCACGGTATCAATAATTTCGGTATCCATCAGAAATTCTGATTTTATTGTATTGGAGGTAACAACATATTTTGCTGCATTTTTTTGCAACTTGGGAAAAAGTTCTGGGTACAAAAAAGTTTTAGGCGTATGCAAAAACACTATCATATCTTTATGGATAGCACAGGTATTCTTTGGCAAAAAGAGGTCTAAAAAATCTCTAAAAGTAGTATAAATATATTCATTTTCTTTAATCGCAAGATTATTTTTGATATAATTTGCTACTTTTCGCTGTGATTCGTAACGATAAGGTTCGTCTGTACGCCATTTTCGAGCCGTATAAATAGAAGCGTAATAACTATAAGTCATGGTAATCGCAGTAGCAAAAAAGAGCAATAAAATTGGCGCAAAGGTATAGATTTTCGGGTTTGAATTTTCTGACAAATAAGTAGAAAGCAGCAAAAAAGTAAAAATCCAAAGTTCTGTCCAATGATTAAATGAAGCTCCATTTTTTGCGCCTGTAATGATAGCAAATAAAAATGCTACAATACTGCCAATTACAAGATTTTTTTCTAATGATTTTGACGAAAAAAAGTATTTTTTCAACATAAAAAAAGCTAAAACAAGCCAACCTATAATATAAAAATTGCCTTTGTAACGAAACATAGCCGTATAAAATCCACTATCAAAACCTGTACGTAATCCTAAAATATTGTTTTTATACCATAAAAATATATTTTCAAAACCTATAAAAATTTGAAAAAACAGTAGGAATAAGCTGCAATTGATGACGCTGAATAGCATTAAATTTGTATATTTTTTTTCTAAAAAAAGGACAACGAACATATAGATTAAAATCATTGCGCCTGCTTGTTTGGTAAAAAAAGCCAACATTCCGAATACACAAGCAAACAATAAATGTTGTTTCTTCGTGCTTTTGAGAAAAAAAATAAAATTATACAAGGAAATAATATGCAACAGTATATACAAACTATCGGAACGAGAAAAATACCATTCCCGAAGTAGAAAAAAGAAGAAAAGTGAAAGCGACAAAGCTATATTAAAGTGAATAAACAAGTGTTTTTTGATGATTAAATACAAAAAAAACAAAGTCAAAATATTGCAAATTAGCGAAAAAGAACGACTTAAAATAAGTACCTGATAAGGTTCATTTGGATCGATATGCAGCAAATTTCCTGTAAATGCAGCTATTTTGTAGTACAAAGGCATAAGTTGTACTACTCGAAAAGGGACGATTTCGGGGTCATTGTAAAGCGGGATTCCGAGCATCAGTTGTTGAATAATCGCCGTCGGGTATTGCTCGATTCCTCCTATGTCACTGCTGTAAAAAAAGAGGATTTTTAATCGAAAAAAGCAATGTAATCCTACAAAAATCAAGACGATAAGGAGTAGTATTTTAGGAAGCAAATGTGATTTCATAGTTAGATTATTCGATTTTATAAATTACAAATTCACTATTTTCAAGTATTTTTGGAAACGACAATAAATGTGTATTTTTTGTAAGTATATGCGTAACACCTTCTTTTTGCAGAGCATGAAAATCATTTTCTCGCAGGGCGTAAAAATTATCATCCGCTTGTTTTACCATTTTGGCGTAATCTCTACCGCTATTGGGATAAACGTGATAAACATTTTCTATCCGTCTTCGCCATTCTTTGTAAAATAATTTGGAATTTGGAAAAGCAATCATATTGACATAAGAGCTTTTTTCTCCAAAATATTTTAACAAATTAAGCGAAACAGGTTGTACAAAAAGCGCATTTTTAGAAATTTTATCTTTTGCAGCTATCGAAATCGAAATGCTTGGTGTATTTTCATAAGACAAAAACGGTAAATTATAATGTCTTGTGTTACCAAATTTTGATGGATTTGAGAGGATAAAAAGCGAAAAACAAGACAAAAAAACAAGCAAAAATGGAATAAATTGAGTTATTTTACTTACTTTTTGAAGTAAACTTGCATGATTAATTTCTACCCAAGAAAAAATCGAAATCAATAAAAGAGGAATTATCCAAACGCTTGCTCTTGTCCATTGTGAAAAAAATAATATTGGAGAATGTAAAACATCTGTACAAAAAATATAAATCAAAATCCCTACGATTGAGGTACATAAAAAAGTAAAAATAGTCTTGTCTTTTGTGTAAAAAAAGTAAGTAGAAAACGCAGTCAAAGGAACTAAAACAACGTAATTTCGCCAATGAAAAGAAGACGGGATAAAATGATGTGGCAAACGAAAAGCAACTAAATCATATACTTCTTGATTGCTGATAGTTCCGTTAGAAAAATATTTTAACAATAAATACAAAGGAAAACTGACTAATAAAAAATAAATTAAAACACTGATAATAAACGTTTTATGTTTTTCAAAAACAAGTATTTTATAATTTGAAAAAATATAAGTAGCTGCGCAAAGCAAAAATAATTGCGTGCCGACAATCGGATGAACGAATGTCGAAAAAACCAAAAATAAGGCGAAAATAAAGTGTTTTTTTTCTAAAAAAAAGAACAAAGCCCAAACGCCAATTGTTGAAGATAGGTTTCCTGGCAAGAACTCGTTGTTGTATAAAAAATTACTTCCGAAAGAAAAATAAGCAAACGGCAAAAATAAAGTGAGCAAAAACAAGCAAATTAGATTTTCATCTTTGATGTATTTTTGAGCGATTTTGCATAATCCTAAAAAAGTAGCTACACTTATTGATAAATGTGAAAAAAAAATGCAATATGACACGTTATTTTTAAATAATAGTAAAATTTTTACAAAAAAATAACGTTCATTTAACACGTTGGAGGTAATAGACTGAATAAAAAAATCATTGCTATATAAGCTGTTGTCGAGTTCATATTTCAAATAAGGCAATACTTCGGTATGCCCATCTTCGCCAAAAGGATAACCGAAAAATGACAACAAAATAGTGTATAAAAAAAAACTATATAAAAAAAATTTAATCATATCGCCAAAACTTAGAAAAAGCTGTAAATTTACAAAATTTTTAAAAAATAAACCTTTAAAATGAAAAATAAACTCTACTTCTCATTGCTTTCGTTTTTATTTCTTTCTCAGTTGAGTTCTGCTCAAATGTGGAACGGAAAGGATACGCTCTATGGAAATGAATGGATAAATTACAGCCAAACTTATTTCAAAATGAAAATCGCTAACGACGGTTTGTACCGTCTTGATGCAAAAGATTTGACTGCCGCAGGTA
Organism: Chitinophagales bacterium; assembly: GCA_031374645.1. Lineage (GTDB taxonomy): Bacteria > Bacteroidota > Bacteroidia > Chitinophagales > Saprospiraceae > CANHEE01. Next base: position 6,011 of record JANMGN010000509.1, read on the forward strand.
TTCCGTTGGCAACTTTGAAAGGGGAAAATTTTAAAATTTTTGCCTTAGGAAAAGAAGTTCCACTTTTTGTAAGTAACAAAAATACACTACAAAATACAGATTATATTGAGTTTTATGGCAAAAAAAATCGTGGAGAACTTGATGCTGAGCTTTATGTAAAGCCAAATATAGAGCAAATGAATCCTAACTTTAGTATGTATAATGATACGATAAGTTATTTTTTGACTTGGGGCGCAAGCGTAAATACAAGTGTTTTTGCTGAAATTGGCAATGATTTGACCGTAGCACCAGCCAAAGAAATCTATTATTTGCATCGTTTAGATACTACTTTTGTCAGTTTTGACATCAATGCAGGTGGTTTTGATAAACCCTACTACCCTGCCGATGGCGATAGAATTTCAAAAAGCTCTTTTGGGACATCAGAAGGTTTTGCAAGCAATTATGCAAATACACGTACCTTAAACTTTAACCTCAATGGGCTTCAAAATAATATAGCAGGTGGCTCAATCGAGATGCGTTTGGGATTTCCAACAATATATAACAATAATGATGCTCCTCTTAATATACGTCACAAATATGAAATCTTTTGGAACAATACCCTATTTGAAAAAGATTCATTCCCTAACGATTTTAGAGTTTTATCTCCAAAATTTGCCTTAAATGGCACACAACTGAGCAATATTTCTACTTTACGGATTGACAGCAAAGGCGACCCAAAAGATAAGCACCGTATAGCCTACGTCACGATTAATTATCCTAAAAGTTTTAATTTTGAAAACAAAAAAAGCTATGTTTTCAATATAGAGCCTTCATTTGATACAAAATACATAGAAATACAAAATTTCAATGCTGCGAATGGCGATGTCGTTTTATATGACCTAACGAACAATAAAAAACTAACGCCATTGATAGAAAATGGACTTGTAAAGTTTGTTTTACCCAATTCCTTAGAAAGCAGAAAATTATTACTCGTTAATACAAGCAGCGCACAAAAAACAACGCTTTTGCCTAGCAATTTTATTAATTTTCAAACAAATAAAGGCGATTATATCATCGTTAGTAGCCCTGTTTATTACAAAGATGCCAGTGGCAAAAATTGGGTACAAGAGTATGCTGATTATCGTGCAAGTGTATATGGCGGAAACCACAAATCTATAATTGTAGAATCGCAACAATTGTACGACCAATTTGCTTATGGTGTGGATAGACACGCTATTTCTATGCGTAATTTTGCTAATTTTGCAACAAAATATTGGAAACCTCAATGTTTATTTATAATAGGAAAAGGTTTAGAATACAGAGAAGCACGTAATCCGAGTTATTTCCAAAATTTTGGAAATATTTTGACCGTACCAACATTTGGTTTTCCAGGCAGCGATAACTTGATTTCAGCCACTAAATGGAATATTAAAGAGCAAATCGCAACAGGGCGTATTCCGATTAATACGCCAGAAGACATCAGAATTTATTTGAAAAAAATAAAAGAATTTGACCAAGCACAACGAGAAGCTGAAAACACAGTAGAAGGCAAGGCTTGGATGAAAAATATCGTACATCTCTCAGGCGATAATACAGGTTTCAAGCAAAGCCTTTTGAACATGGAAAATGTGATAAAGTACAATCAATTTGCTGGAAATGTAACTACTTTTTATAAAACAAGTACAGATCCTGTTCAAAGTTCAAACTCAGAATTACTAAGAAATCTACTTAAAAAAGGTACAAGTATTGTCAATTACTACGGTCACTCCGCTGCTTCTAACATCAGTTTTTCACTCGATGGTCCAGACGCTATTGAAAATAAAGGCAGGTACTTTTACTTCCTTGCGCACGGCTGTAATACAGGACAAATACATACGCCAACCAAAACCATAGGCCCAAGTTATATTTTTCAAGAAGATGGCGGTGCAATTGCTTTTACGGCACCTTCAAGTTGGGGACTTACAGGTGATCTCGATAATTATGGAAATGCTTTTTACTCCCAACTAGGCGGACAATCCTATGGAAAAGGTGTTGGAGAAGTGATAAAAAATGCTATCAATAGTTTAGCTTTGATAACGAGTCGTACTGAAATATTAAACAATATGACTTTGTGCGGCGACCCTGCGGTCAAGCTGAACCCAAGCGCAAGTCCTGATTATATTATAGAATTGAGTTCTCTCAAATTTGAGCCAGAAATCGTTACTACTTTTACCAAAAGTTTTAAACTGAACTACAAAGCGTATAATATTGGTAGAAACAAAGGCGATACAGTCAGTGTTTCGTTGATTAGAGAATTGCCAAACGGTACAAAAATTCTTGTAAAAAAAGATACGCTTAAAGGTTTGTATTTCAGCAAAGATTTCTCTTTTACTATCCCAGGATTGGGTGATTTGGCGGCTGGAAAAAACAAATTTTACCTCAAAATAGACGCTGATAATAAGGTAAATGAAACTCCTACCGCAGCCGAAGCCAACAACGATATAAATGACAGCAAAGGAATAGAACTCTACATACAAGCGAACGATGTCAATCTTTTGACACCAAGCGATTATTCGATTGTGAACCAAGTACCTATTGCGCTCAAAATGATACCTTCTAATGTATTAGAAAAAAGTCAAAAATATATTTTTGAAATAGATACTACACTGAAATTTAATAGTAATCTGAAACAAAGAAAAGAAATAACACAAGCTGGAGGTATTATTTCATGGACACCAAATTTGGTTTATAAAGATAGTACCGTTTATTATTGGCGTGTTTCGCCTGATAGTTTGAATATAAGCCAGCCTTTTGTTTGGAAAAATAGGTCTTTTGTGTATATCAAAAACAGTTCAGAAGGCTGGAATCAATCGCATTTTTTCCAGTTTCAAAGCGACGATTTCAAATATATGGATTTACTAAATAAAGACAGAAGGTTCTCTTATCAAGGCAATTCTACTGGTTTAGTGATTAAAAATGACTTTTATGAGGTACTTCGTCCTGCAATTGGTATCAATGAGCTAAGTTCTTCGTATGCGCCTTATGCCATGCACGATGGGCAAAATGCAGGTGTAATGTGCTGGGTTTTCAATGATACCACAGGACTTCCTTGGGTAAACAGAATCAAGACAGGTCCCGCAAAATACAACTCCAATTTTGCTGGATATGCTTATACGGATATAGATTATATTTTTCCGTACAGAACAAACGATGCTACGAGCAGAAAAAATTTGATGAAATTTTTAGATACTATTCCTTCTAAAAGTTACGTCATATTTTTGACCGCACAATACAAATCAACAAGCTATATGCCAGAATTATGGGAAGGAGATTCCACGAAAGCGGGCGACAAAAACATCTTTAATATATTGGAAAAACAAGGGGCAAAATTGGCTCGCCAAATGCTCACTTCTCCTAAGAAAAACGGTTTAAAATCTTATCCGTATTTCTTTTTTTATAGAAAAAATGACCCGACATTTGTAGGAAGCGAGAAAATTGCTGACCCAAATGACCCCGAGCAACCTATCGCCTACTCCACCGAGCTAAAAGGATATTGGTATAAAGGAAGCGTAAAGTCTATCAATGTCGGAGCTGCTTCAAAATGGTCGGCTGTTCATTGGAAACAGACTGAAGTAGAAAAATCAGACACTGCATTTTTAAATATTTATGGCGTAAAGAAAAACAACAAAGAAGATTTATTGGTTGCAAAAACGGTAAAAGACAATATTGATATTTCAAATTTTAGTGCCGATACGTACCCGAATTTGCGTTTAGAATGGTACACACGAGATACTGTAACCCGAACTACGCCTCAATTGAGATATTGGCGAGTGCTTTACGATGGTGTTCCAGAAGCAGTGCCTAATGCTGCAAAACTATTCAAATTTAATGCAGATACGCTACAACAAGGTCAGTTTTTGGAGCTTTCGATGGCTGCTGAAAACGTGACGAAGTACGATATGAAAAATTTATTGGTAAAATATAGCATTAAAAAAACGGACAATACGAGCATCACGACGTACCAACAATACGATCCTTTGCTCCAAAATGACACGATACAAATGCGTTACCGATTTGATACACGTAATTTGGTAGGTAAAAATGCTTTGACAGTTGAGATAAATCCGAATAGAAATCAGCCAGAACAAGACAGCACCAATAACTTGGCGTTTCTGAATTTTTATGTAGAAAAAGACAGAAAAAACCCAAATCTTGATGTTACTTTTGATGGTCAGCGCATCATAAATGGAGATATTATTTCGCCAGAGCCAAATATTGTCATAGAGCTTAAAGACGAAAATAAATATATTCTTTTAGAAGATACGACTTTGTTTAAAATTGCAATCCGTTATCCAGGCGAAAATAAAGTTCGTCCAATAGCGTTTGATGGTGTAAATATGAAGTTTTTTCCAGCAAAAAGTACCAATAACAATAGAGCAACAGTCGAATTAGCACCAAAATTTGATAAAAATGGCGATTATCAATTGTTGGTACGCTCTACGGACGTTGCAGGAAATAAAACAACAGACTACGAATTAGTAGATAAAGACAAAGGAAATCCTGATTTTTACAACCATAAAGTGAACTTCAAAGTGCTTACAAAATCGAGTATTTCTAATGTTTTGAATTACCCGAATCCGTTCACGACTTCTACTCGTTTTGTCTATACGCTGACAGGAAAGGAGCCGCCAGTGTATTTCAAAATACAAATAATGACCGTGAGTGGTAAAGTAGTTCGTGAGCTTACACAAACAGAATTGGGTGCTTTAAGAATCGGAACACACCAAACGGAGCAAGCATGGGACGGCACAGATACCTACGGTGACCGCCTTGCGAATGGCGTTTATTTGTACAAAATGATAGCTAAAAAAGCCAACGGAGAAGATTACGAAAGCTACGAAAGTGGTGCTGACCAGTTTATGAAAAATGGCGTTGGAAAATTGGTAATTTTGAGGTAAAATGATACAAAAAAGCCTTGATTTTAAAAAATCAAGGCTTTTTTTATGTTATAAATATTCACTCAGAGAGGTACGCTACACTTACAAAAATTTCGAGATAGTTCTTGCTTTTTCTACAACTCTATTTTTCGCTCATTTTTACCGTCTGTATCCATGATGTAAATGCCAGAATCGGATAATAAGGCGCCATTGGACTCAAGGACAGAATCAACTCGTTCTATAAGTATTTTTTTACCATCAGACGAAATGCTCAAATCCTTGTATGTTCGTGCTGTACAGCCATTTCTTATTTTAATTAATTTCAATGTGTTGATATTCAAGCTATAAAGTCCTTCTTGGAAAACTGTAAAATACACCACTTCTTCTGTAGGATGCCAACACAAATCAATTACTGTATAATTTTTATATTTTTCTCTCTTTATTGGTATCTTTATTTTTCTTATTCCAGCGTTTTCTTTGAGGTTAATGATACTATCACTAGCATCATTCATAAAAATAAACTGCTCTTTGGAATTATATTGACTTGGAAAATAACCGCTTGAATAACCATTTAATGTGTCCGTAGTATAAGTTTTTCTATTCAAATTATATTCAACATAAAAACTAGGATATGCACTCGGGCTTTTTGAAAACTCAGCAGCAATTATAGAGTCATTTTTCCAAGTTGGAGCTAAAAAAGAATTAGCATTCGTCAGTTGTTTATTCATTGAACCATCGGGCTTAACGATATGAAGTTGAAACTGAAGGTCGGTAAACATAATAATGTTGTTTTTACCCCAATGTGGTTGACTTCTCAAGTCGCCTTTATGAAGGGTCAGGCTTTTTTTGGTAATCATGTCGTATTTTACAAGTTCATATACATCTTCATCCAACTTATTGACATACACAAATTCGTCCATATTATTAGGGTTAAAACAAGGCGTTCCTTCTTGTTTTTTTTCCGAATTAAAATCCTCTAAGTCAATGTAACTTTTACAACTTGTACAAACTAAAGCCTCATCATTATCGCAAACTTGGCATTCTTCTTTTTTACACGAAAAGACAATGAAAATTAGGGCTATCAGAATATAATTTTTCATATTTTTTTATTTTTATAATTAGTAGTAGCATATTACATAGTAACTGATGTTACGCAGAGGTTTAATTTAATTTTATAAAAACCCAAATTAAAGTATAAAAATTTGGTTTTTGTAAAACAATGACATTGGTTATCAGTCAGTTATGATTTTTATTTTTTCAAAAACAGTATAAAAATTTTGTGCTGCGTAACATCAGATAGTAATATGCTGGTTATGCTTAATGTATTACTGTAATCTTTTTGGTTATTATACCTTCAGTTGTAATGATATTGCACAAATACATTCCATTATTCAAATGATTAAGATCTAAATAAATTTCGTGATGTCCTTCTTGTTCTTCTCTTCTCGGCTTAGAATAAACTATTTTACCAGATAAATCCGTTACTTGTACTCCTAAATTTGTATTTTTTAGAAGTCCAAATAAAAGGTTAAATTCACCTGTACTTGGGTTAGGTAAAATTCTCACATGAGCTTCGTCTATTGACGTACTCAAAGTATTAGTGATTGATTCATCTTCTGAATATACGGTTACTGATACTTTGAGTTCATTATCGGGGAATGTAGCCAATATCTGATTCGGAAAAGCCCATTTATCAATTAAGTTCGTAGAATTATTAGCAAAAGTTTCAGAACCAAGATGATAAACTAACCCTTTTACAATTGCTACGTCTTTATTCCATGAAACCAAAGTTAGTTGATTTTTAAAAGGATTTTTGTTATAGCCATCGAATACATCTGACTCACTATTTAGAGGCCATACATCTAATATTTTCCTTCCTGATGGCTGCTTAATATCGATTTTAAATAAAATTTCATACTCCTCGCCTGTATAAAAAGTTGCACCACATTTTAAAATTGGCGAGCAAAAAACTATTCCTGTATGAGGTTTTGAAAGTATTGCATCACTTTTTTGAAAAATACTAGAATGATGCTTTACTTGAAAACGTGGGAATTTTATACCCGATAAAGTATTTCCTGCATTAATTTTGCCCCATCCTATTTGGTTGCTATACCCATTTCCAGACTTACCATTACCAGCAAATTTTTGTAACAAGTTTTCTATATCTTCAGGAGCTAAATCATTAGGGCGGAAAGGTTGATTAGTCATATAGCTATGCATAAGGGCGGCAACACCAGATACATGTGCAGCCGCAGACGATGTACCATCAGAAGTAACCGTACCAATTGTATTTTTGTAATCAAGGCTCTTGACAATTTTTTCAACACCAGGCGCAATGAAGTCTATAGCATTCCCAATATTTGAAACACTTGATTTCTTGCCAAATTCGTCACTTGCACCAACCCTCATTACCCATTCATCATTAAAGCAAGAAGGAATGTGTAATTCAGAACTACTATTATTTCCAGCAGAAGCGGGCATTGTTACCTGATTAAGAAAAGCAAAGTAAATTGCAACTTCCATAAGCTTATAGTCGGAAATTTTCTTTTCAGTAAATGCACCTCCAAAACTCATATTAATAATATTTAATCCAAATCCAAATCCATTACTTGTTTTAGTATTGCTACTCGAAGCCCCTTCTACGATGGCATCTGCGGCATAATCAAGGGCAAGTTGATTAGGATTTCCTTTTTCTGAACATTGAAGATTATATAGTGAAACACCATCTTGGAAAAAAAAAGGAGGATTTGGATTTGGATTACTATTACCACCAGCAATAGAAGCAATGTTTGAGTTGTTGTTTCTAATAGCACCGATTATACCCGCCATTTTAGTGCCATGACCAGCTTCATCTGCGGACTTTGAATAGATATTTTTCTTATTACCATAAGTATAGCTATAGCCGCCTTTTACTCTTGAAAAACCGGGTGTAACCTTTATGCCATCTAAAAGATCAGCATGATACCATTGAATGCCACTATCAATCAATCCAACTTTTGTAATGTAGTCACCAGTACTAAAATCCCATGCAACGTCCATATTTATATGGGCATCTGGGTAGGTAGGCGTTGCTGTCAGCCCTGCTTGTTCTCCTCCAATAAAATCAGAATCATTAGGAAGATTATCGAAGCTAAAACTGATATTTAAATGCGCATACTCAATGAAAGGTTGTAATGTATTTAATTTTTCAATAGCTTCAAGTGTGTTTAATTGATTTGCATCATCTTCCCAAGTTACAACAAAGGCAGACCAAAATTCGGGAATTCGAACTTTGCTACCCAATCTTGATATAGAAATTGTATCAGTAGTTTTAAGGCTATGAAAGATTTTTCTCATATTGAGATTAGCTAATTTTCCATTGAAAAATTCGCTACTTTGGGCGAGTTCAATGTATTTAGGGTCAATAAACTCTAAAACAGTACCTTCTTGTTTTTCAAGATTATTTACTACTGTTCTATTAATCAATTTAGGATCAAATTTTACAATGATTTGATTGTTGGACGGAATAACACTTTTTGCGGCGAGTGTCTCTTCTTTTCTGTTGGATTGGGCAAGACAAAAGTGAATGGATATACTCATGCAAAGCATGAACATAGAATACAATTTAGGCTTGTAGGCTTGTAGGCTTGTAGGCTTATTTTTTTTATGTTATAAAATTTTAAGGTTTGGTAAAAAAATTTATCACTACAAAGTTAATACTTTACTATCAAAAAAGCAAATATTTTATTAAAAATAAAAGCAAAATAATATATTTTATCTGGATAAAAAAGCAGTCAATCCCAATACGACACCCAAAAGCGGCAGAATTAACTCTAAAAACACTTTTTTTCCTAATTTTAAAAAATCTATAGTGGTGTTTTTTTGTAAAAAAAAGTACCACAATAAGTCATTAACAAAATAAGCCAAAAATATAGCATAACAAAAATAGGACAAATCGGGAAGATAAAAAATAGTCAAAGGCAATAATATAAAATATATAAACAATTGATTTAGATTGAAATAGAACTCTTGTTTGAAAAAACCAAGTGCCATTCCCAAATAACTGCTCGGACTACCAAAAGACCTCGCTACGCCCAAAAAAATCAAAATATGTAAGTACTCCAACATAGGCAACCACGCTGCGCCATACCAAAACGGTACAAAATAGGTGCTGACCAAATACCAAACTCCAAATACCAAACACATCACTTTCATAATGCCGAAAACCGTATTTTCGTAGTCCTCTGACAAACGAGAAGGCATATTTTTGAGCTTTGCCCAAATCGGGAATTTCACTTTTGTAAAAATTGGGACGATAGCATAAACAGGTTTCATCGCCAAGTCCCAAGCCAATACGTAGTACCCTAAATTTGTTATACCAAAGTATTTTCCGACCAAAATATTGTCTATATTCGTAGCAATCATATTGGTAAATTGCGCCAACATATCAAAAAAACAATTGCTCAAAATACCTTTTATTTCATCTATTTTGAAATGAAAAGCAGGGCAAAAATACTGTTTTCCAAAATAAATCTGTAAAATAGTAGCGACCACTACCCTACCCAAAAAACCTAACAACAAACTCCACATATACCACCCTAAATATGTTATAGTAAGCGAAATAATCAGGTCAAAAAAAACACTAACAATGGCAATTTTACTCGTTTTTTCAAACGCTAAATGCTTGCTTAATAGCGCATTATATATATTTCCAAACGCATTTAGGAGAATAGAAAGGGCAGCTATTTGTATAAAAAAATCGAAATTAGGAAGCTCAAAAAGAATACTTATTAGTGGTGCAGAAAAGTATAAAACCGTATATATAACAAGCGAAAAAAGCAAATTAGACCAAAACAAAGAAGACAATTGAGTTCGGGAAAGTTCGTCTTCTTGTACCAAAACCGTAGCTACGCCAGCAGTCGCAAAAGGCAGCATCATGCGTACGGCAATCAGAGCCAAAATTGCCTCGCCATAGCGTGCTGGTCCCAAAAATTTGGCTATCAAAAGCAGCTGAACGATTTGTGCTACTATTTGAAAAATACTTGCCGCAGCTGTCCATTTTATTCCAAACCAAGTATTTTTTTCTATATTTTCCAATGAATTTGTTATTTTTGCAACAAAAATAAAGAATTTTGAATAAAGAACGCTTTTTTGAGGTCATTATCATTTTGTTTGCGAGCATTTTATTCTATTTTTCTACAAAATGGGGTTTAAATTTTGCTGGTGGCGATTCTATGGCGTACTACGAAATGGCGATTTTAGCTCAAAATGGCGAGGGCATTTTCACAAAAATAACATCGCCCATATTACAATCGCCTACGCATTGGTCGCCTGGTATTTCTTTTTTGTCAGCGTTAATTTCAAAAATTAGTAACACAAATACTCTTATTGTATTTACATTTTTAAATTATATACTGTTGATTTTAAACATATTACTATTTAAAAAAATAAATAATATGTTTTTAAAAAAAGAAAATAATATCTTTTTTAGTACATTTCTTTTCGCATTTTCTTATTCCACATTGACTTGTCATTTAGAACTGAGTAGTGAACCGTTGTTCTTGTTTTTAGGGTTTTTAGGTTTTATTTTTTGGAAAAAATACGAAGCCCAAACAGCCTTGAAAAATTTAATCTTTGCAGCATTTTTTTTCGGATTAGCAACTGCTACAAGATATGTCGGCGTTGTATTTTTTATTTCTATTGTTGGTCTTTTGCTTTTTGAAAAGATTTCTCTTGTCTTGAAATCTAAAAAAATATTTATTTTTTGCTATACTTTTGCGCTTTTTCCAAGTCTAATTTTTTTACGAAACCATTTGCTTTTTAGTCAAATCTCGGATAGAGTTTTTGTTTTTCATCTCTTGCCTTTTCGTAAATTCTTGCAACTCGGACAAACTATTTTAGGGTGGTTTTCGCCTTTGATTTATGATAAAAACTGGAAAAATATTGGGCTAATTCTTGTAGTTTTGAGTATTTCTATTTTTATAAAAATGCTCTTTTTTTACTTAAAAAAGGATAAAAAAAAGATTTTACACTCTTTTTCGAGCGCTTTTACAATAAGTTACTTTACTTTTTTGTTTTTTTCTATTTCTTTTCTTGACGTATTTACCAATTTAGATTACCGTATTTTATATCCGCTTTTTCCCATTTTTCTGATTGGTTTGAGCGTTATTTTAGAAGCTCAAAATGATTTTTTTTATAAAAGAATAGTCTATTTTAGTTTGATTTTCGGCTACGTTTCATCTGCTTTTTTGACGACATACAACAACTATACGCAAGGAAATGAAGGCTCTACTTCGCCCAAATACCAACAAGACGAAGGTATTTTGTTTTTGAAAAAAAATTATCCGACTACTAAAATATACAGTAATATTGCAGATATTTTGAAAATGAACGGCTTAGAAAATGTGGCTTATACGCCTTTTTTGTATGACCCAAGTTCTTTGCTCGAAAATAAATTTCTTGATAAAGAAATGAAAACACAACTTGACGATTTCAAGACAAAAAAAGCAATTTTTGTTTTTATAAATGAAAAAAAGCGTGATTTTTTTATTTCTGAAAAGCAAATTACAAAAAATTTGCAGCAAAATCCTAATACTTTGAGTGATAATATTTTAATTTTTAAATAGCATTTTGAAAGAAAAATACAAAGAAATAGAAGCGGAATTGCCTATTTTTATGCAATCTTGGTGGCTCAATTCGCTCTGCGGCGAAGCGTGGCAACCTTGTATGACTTTCGATAAAAAAGGCGAAGCGACAGGCGCAATGGTCTATCATTTTACCTCAAAATATGGTATGAAAATGATTTTGCCACTACCGCTGAGTCCTGCTTCGGGTATCTGGTTTAATTATCCTATTGCAGCCCAAAAATTACATAGCAAATACAATTTTGAAATCCAAATTACAGAAAAACTCATTGCACAATTGCCAAAAACCTTTTTGACTATAACACAATTAGGGGTAAATTTTACGAATTGGATGCCGTTTCACTGGCAAAATTACAAGCAACGCACAAGATATACGTACATTTTAGAAAATATAACAAATTTAGGGGTCGTTCGACAAGGTTTTAGTGATAGCGTAAAGGTAAATTTGAAAAAGGGATTAGAAGATTTGCAAGTAAAAGAGAGCGAAAACGTTGATTTGCTCTATCAAATGTCAAAAGAAGCAATTGACCGAAGCAAAGGCAAGCTAAATTACACGCAAGCAACCCTAAATATGTTATATTTTAATATTAAAAAAAATAATTCGGGTCAAATTTTTGAAGTACAAAATACTGATAATCAACCTATTGCGATTGCACTGATTGTTTGGGACAAACAAACTGCGTATTTACTTATTTCGGGCGATGAAAAAAAGCACAAAAGTGCTATGACGACCTTGATTTGGCGTATTTTAGAAATTTTAGCTGAAAAAAATATCCACAATTTTGATTTTGAAGGGAGTATGTTGCCTCACGTTGAGCCTTTTAACCGTTCTTTTGGTGCAACACAAAAGCCGTATCACTTGATTTTCAAGGCAAAAAATAAGTTTTTTGAAATACTTTTTGCTTTAAAAGGGATTATTTAGAATTTTATGATAAAAAATCAGTATTCAGAACTTTGCAAGACCGAATCGCTACCTGTTTTTCTGCAAAATTGGTGGCTCGATATTGTTTGCGGTGCAAATAACTGGCAACCTATTTTGATTTTTGACAAAAACAATCAAATCATTGGCGCATCATTTTACTATAACAAAATTAGGTACGGTTTTCAAACGATAACACAGCCTGTTTTGACCCCTTTTTCAGGTGTTTGGATGCGTCCGTTTACAGGAAAAAACGAGCGTAAAAAAAACCAGTATGAAGCAGAAATTCTAAAAGAAATAGCTGAAAACTTACCAAAAGTGTCTTTTTTTAGTCAAAATTTTCATTTTTCGCTTAAAAATATACTGCCTTTTCATTGGGCTGGTTTTGAGAATACATTGCGTTATACTTATTTTTTTGAAAATATAGAAAACACAAAAGAGTTGTATCAAGGTTTTAATGAAAATGTTACTCGAAATATAAAAAAAGGAGAAAATTTGATTTTTGAGCCTTCCGATGATGTGCAAACGCTTTATGATTTGTACAAAAACTCACTGCAACACGCCAAAAGTCAAGTTTATTTTTCTTTTGATACCCTAAATTTGTTATACCAAAAAATAAAAGAAAATGAAGCAGGGCAAATTTTTCAAGTAAAAAATTCGGAAAATCAGGTCGTTTCAGCCTGCCTTTTGGTTTGGGACAAAGAAACTGCTTATTTGCTTATTTTGGGAAATAGTCGTTTGCATCAAGCTGCTGCAACAACGCTAATTTGGCAACTTTTTCCTTATTTAATAGAGAAAAATATTAAAAATCTTGATTTAGAAGGCTCAATGTTGCCTTCGGTAGAGAAATTTTACCGTTCTTTGGGTGCAGAGAGAAAACCTTATTTTAGGATTTCAAAAGCTAAAAATAAGTTTATTGAAACACTTTTGATTTTAGTAAAAAAAAGCCCCATCTAAATCTTCCCCAGAAGGGGAAGACTCTAATGTGCTGAAAACAAGTTAATCACTACAAATAAAATAACTATTATTTATACTCTGAACTTAAAGTATAAATGATGTGAAGCCAATTTCGATAACAATGTATCTAATAATTTCTGCCTTTGTTAGCTTTTTAATTCGTCCAATTATTTGGATTTTTATCTTTATTTTGCGTGGTATTTTCGTAAAACCGCAGCGAAATCGCAACAATAATCGATACTTTTGGTGTGCAGGTTTGCTGCTTTTTTTGTTTAGCAATCCCTTATTTTTCAATTTTTTTTCGGGTCTTTGGGAAACGCCACCTGTTTCGATGTATAGCCTTAGCACCTACGATGTTGGCGTGATTTTGGGCGGCGTGCAAGAGTTCGGGACACACGAGGTTGATGACCGACTGATTACGCCTTCGGTTTCGGGAAGGATAACGACAAGCGTAGAATTGTATCATTTGGGCAAACTAAAACATATCATTATTACGGGTGGCGATGCCGCTGTGATGAAAAGTAAATCTGAGCCAGAAGCTCCTCTTGTAAAAAACGCAATGATAAGAATGGGCGTGCCTGATACGGTAATTATCGTGGAAGATGCGGCTACTACAACTCGTGAGAACGCTGTTTTTTCGCAAAAAATCATAGAAAAAAAAGGGTTTAAAAGCGTTTTGCTTCTTACTTCTGCTCAACACATGCCAAGAAGTTATGCCTGTTTTTCAAAAGTTGGTGTGGATTGTGCTGCTTTTCCGACTGACCCTTGGACAGAAGAAATCACGACGCAGCCACGAAGTTTTATATCGCCCAATGCCAAATATTTGATTTATTGGCAATCCCTTTTGAGAGAATGGGTCGGTTATGTGGCGTATAAAATTAAGGGAGATATTTGAAAAATTAAAGACCTCCCTAAATCCCTCCGAAGGCGGGACTTACCAAGAGAGCATTACATCTTAATTACTTACGTCGAATTTTTTACTACATTTTAGATAACAGTTACTATTTTTTTCTTGAAATTAATTAGGTAATTTATGCCAATGATATATTGCGTATGATTGTATTTTTCTTTGATATTATTTAAAATATCGTAATTTGTAAAGCCTATATCCAAAAAAAATTGTTTGTATAAACGGAAATTTGCTCCTGCACCAATCCCAAGATAATACAGATTTTCAAGTTTATATGGAAAGTTAGGAAAACAAGTACAATAGTTCCCTTTGTTTCCGCTGAGTTCCATAAAAATATTACCATTTTGAGAAGAGAACATAGAGAATTGTCCAAATACACCTAAAATTCTTGATACATTTGTTTTAGAGGTATTAAAATCTGTATGAAATATGGTCATCGAATTAATACCAATCTGGACTCTCTCATGTAAAGAAGTTGCTATGTTAAAAGCCAAAGTAAGTTCAGTTTCTCGTTTACCTTGCACGCTCCGTTCGTCATTCCTTATCAACGTAGGGGAGCCGCCGATTACAATATCCAAAGGCTTCATATATTTTTGGCTAAAAATAGTAGCATTTACCGTAAGGGAAAAAATAATAATGATGTAATATTTCATGATTTACTTTTTTTTGTAAAAATATATTCTATGCCCAATTTGGGCGATAAACGGTTATATTTTATTTTATTCAATGTCTTATCGTGATAAAAAAGAAATCTATAGCCCATATCAAGGTACAATGACTTATATATTCTAAGATTTGTTCCGATTATTGGCGATACAACCTGATACCTAAACTCGCTACCCGTATTGAGAAAGTTTTGTTTATCGTTAGGATTTGGACCATAATTTGTCCAGAGATGATTGTATTCTGCATAAGGAGAAAATCGCCATCGCTCTTTGAAATAGTATCTTGCTAAAAAACCAAACCTGTCATTTTCTGGAAGGCTCATAAAATTACTTTTGAAAAATGATTTTCCAGCTTGCACACCGACCATTACTTTTTCGCTAAGAAAAAAACCTATTTTAGGTGTTACAGTCGTAGCTATATAATAATTCGTAACATAGTCAGGATAGACTGGATAAGTTCTAAATGCTTGTCCACCTAACTCTGTGCCTATCAGTAAAATAGGTTTTTTTATTTGAGCATTTAGGTTTTTAAAAGATAAAAATAGGTAGAAAAAGAAGAGAAAAATTAGTTTTTTTGACATGATTTAAATTTTTTAATAAAATGGCGTATGAAGTGAAGGGTAAATTCTTATAAAAA
>JANMGN010000522.1:0-4888 GCA_031374645.1 Chitinophagales bacterium
TTTTTATAAAGACATCAAAGCAAATGAAGGCGTATATGTCTATGTTATTTTGTCGTTGTGAAAAAAGTGATAAATAACTGACTATAAGGAAGTTATTTATTATTTTTTGAACAATCGACTTAAAAAAATAACATAAGCTAAATTAGCCTGAATACTTAGAAACAAACTGATATATTTTTTCAATAAAATAAAACAGAATAACATAAGCTAAATTAACCTGAATACTTATCGGTAATGTATTTTCAATGTAAGGAAAACGTAAGAAAAAGCTATTTTTCGGACACTTGTGATTTTTTAACTGATAATTCCGAAATAAAAAAACACGAAGCGAGTAACTGCTTCGTGTTTTTTTGTTTTAAAAATATTGTAACTGTATTATCGCACCAAAGTCGTATCGCCCCTAAATCGAAGGACTACACCATCTACAAATTTCACTTCACAGACATAGACATATACGCCTTCATTTGCTTTGATGTCTTTATAAAAACCATTCCAGCGGTTTCCTACCACTTTTGAATCGCCAGGTTTAAAACTCGGTGATTCAAAAACCATATTGCCCCAACGGTCATAGATACGGAAATAATTGATGCTTTCTACACTTTCTGTGCTTGCAAAAACTTCCATAAAATCGTTTGTACCGTCCACATTCGGAGAAAAAATATTAGGTAGATATACGTTTCTATTTTTATCGATGATAATATTTATCGTATCTGCTCCTACACAACCTATGGTGTCCATTACAGTCAAAATATAGGTAGCATCTTCGATAGGTTTTATCAAAAGTGCGCAGATATTTTTACAAGAATCAGAAAAAGTAAGTCCTTGTGTAGGCGACCAAGTGTATTTAACAATCGGGTTAGTCGATTCTATGGTAGCATTGAGTTCTTCATCTTTTCCGAGTAAAACCTCTCTATCCAAGCCAAGATTTACACGTATCGCAGGAGGATCATCTACTTTTATAGTTATTTCCTTAGAAGAACAGCCATTCGGGTCAAAAACTCTTATGATATGCAATCCTGCATACACAGGAATTACGCCATTTAGCGCTGGTGCTGTACCTCCATCATCAATAGAAAACGTATAGTTGCTCAATTGCGTACCGCTGCCACCTTTTGCTGTTTTTATTTTTACATCAGTCAAATAACCTGCACAAGTTGGCTGTGCGATAGTATCTAAATCAAATTGGATGTCAAGAGGTTGATCAAGGGTTGTGTCAATAGAAATAGTACAACCGTTGGCATCAGAAACGATAACTCCATAATTCCCGTAAGGTAGTTTTTTAGCAATGGCATTAGTAGAGACATTGTTTTTCCAAGCATAGGTATATGGATTTGCAAGGTCAGGACCAGGAGTTCCTCCATCTACTTTCACTATAATTTGTCCATCAGATGCATCATAACAAGAAATCTCGGATATTGTAGATGTTAAAGTTAATTTATCTGGTTGTTTTAGTTCTATGCTTCCTGCAAACTCGCACTTATTCGCATCTTTTATGATAAAGGGATAATCTCCTTTGTTAAGATTAGAATTTGTAGGTGTATTTGGTCCACCGACATTTGTCCACTGATACGTATAGGGAGGAATACCTCCTTTTGGCTTCAATGTAATTGCTCCATCGTTGCCGCCAAAACATCTTATAGGAGAAATATCAGCTGTATCAAGTTCTATTTTACCAGGATTTCCGATAAATACAGAATCTACAACTGGACAATTACCACCTTCGCTTACCGTAATCGTATTGTAGCCAGCACAAAGTGTTATTTGTGTACTTGAAATACCAACATCGCTTTTATTTATACCCCAAACAAAATTATAAGAAGCATTTGGATTTTCTCCTTGTTTAACGGTACAAGTTGCTACACCATCACAGTTTCCTGTGTTTACACAGGAGATTTCTTTCAGCCCAGTGAACTCTATTTTGGTAATCAACGGTTTTGGAACATTTACTAATACTGGTAATAATTCACAACCTTTTGAATCTGTTACAGAAACAAGATATGAAGCACCTGGCAAATCCATCAAAACGGTATCCGTACTCGTTGATTCTATTTTTCCATCTACATTCCACGTAAAAGTATAAGGTAGCGTGCCGCCAGCGATAGAAAAGCTAATTTTTCCGTCTTTGCTGTTTGTACAAGTTGGTTTTGTGACAATAGTATCTATTAAAACCATTG
This sequence comes from Chitinophagales bacterium, assembly GCA_031374645.1. Taxonomy (GTDB): domain Bacteria; phylum Bacteroidota; class Bacteroidia; order Chitinophagales; family Saprospiraceae; genus CANHEE01. The sequence goes on from JANMGN010000522.1 coordinate 2,175, forward strand.
CATTAGGTGCTGTCACGGCAGTGTCGCCTTTGACAGTACAGCCTTTTGGGTCAGAAACTACTACGCTATATTTATTGGGTGGTAGGTCAAAAATACCATTTGAATCTTTACCATTGCTCCAAGCATAAGTTAGTACGTCGCCTGCTGTTGAAGGCGTTGCTGTTACTTCTATCGAGCCGTTTGTGCTGTTAGGACAGTTTACATTTTTTACAATAAAAGATGTGATTTTTGGAGAAAGAGGCGGAATAAGTATAAAAGGTTTTACCACAACACAACTGTTATCGTCGGTTACAGTGATGCCATAAGTACCTGCTACTAATCCTGTTATTTTTGGAGTAAGATTATTGTTGTTCCATTTATACTTGTAGTTATTTCCTGCTGCAAGTGTTCCTCCTGCTGCTTTTATTTCTATTTCGCCATCTTTTGCTGCACCCAAACAAGTTGGGTCTTTGACAGTTACATCAGCAATTGTCAATTGAGGTGGATCTTTTACTTCTAAATTAGGTACTGAAACGCTACAACCGTCTTGGTCAGACATCGTAACGCTGTACTTTCCTGCGGGCAATTGCTCGTAACTAATTGTGGAAGCACCAGCATTGTATATACCAGCATTTCCAGGTGTAAAAGTGAAAATATAAGGTGCTGCAGCTGCGCCACCTGTTGTACCTCCAGTAGCAACAATTTTACCTGCTTTGTCGCCAAAACATTTATTATTTGTCACGACAGGCGTGATAGATAATACTTTTCCAGGTTTTACAACCAAACTATCTATTAATTTACAACCATTATCATCTACGATAGTAAGGTAATATTTGCCATCTTTGAGGTTGGTTAATTTAGAAGATTTGCTTACTTGTGAAAAATTATTGTAACTCCATTGAAAATTATAATTGCCACTCACACTATTTCCACCAGAGGCAATAACCTCTACTTCGCCATCGCCAACTCCTGAGCAAGTTGCATTTTTTATATTTTTTTGTATTTGTATTGTATTGGCAGTCAGGCTAATAGATGCACTTTTTACGCAACCTACTTTATCCGTTACTGTTACTGAAAAAGTATTTGCGCCTGTTGCGTCGATACCTACATTCGTAATTGTATTTTTGCCAAAGCCATTCTCACCATTACTCCACTCGTAATAGTACGGAGAAAAACCGCCTGCGATATTGGCTGTTACGCTACCATCTTTGTTTTCGATACATTTGGGATCTGTTTTGCTTGGCGAAACGCCAAAAATAGTGGACGCTTGTACAATATCAAAATCTTTTGAAACGCTTACACCTGCATTATCCGTAGCTACTACGGTATATGATCCGAAAGTCAAATTAATAATCGTAGTACCTGCCAAAGGGAGTGCTTGTGATGCGCTATTTACACCATTTGATTTTTTCCAAACAAAAGTGTAAGGGCCATTTCCACCAATAGGAACAACCGTAAATGAGCCGTCACTATTACCAAAACAAGTTACTGTATCAGATTTTACGTCTATTGCAAATACTTTTGAAAGGGTCATTTCGAAAGTTAAACCACAACTTTTTCCATCTTGAACATCTATGGTATATACCCCATTTTGAGGTGCAGTAAAGGTAACTGTACCATCGTGTTTTGCATTTCCACTTGTTACTGTACCTTTTATAGCTGGGTTTGATTTCAAATTAATCGTAATAGTGTAATTTGTAGCACCATTATCATACTCTGATAAACCGCCCAAAATTTTGAAACTACCAGCCAAATCGCCTTGACTAACGATTGTTCTTTTGATAGAATTGAGGTAAACTACATCAAAATTTGCTGCTTTATTTACATTCACACAAGAGCCAGAAGGCGTACCTTCATACACTGCTTCGCCTTTTGTATTTAATTTATCAAAAGTAATAGGCGCAAAAGTAAATTTTATAGGTTTACCAGTATTAAAAGTATTTTGCAAAAAACCTGTATTGATAAATTGCGCATTGCCCAAAAGAGAGTTATTGGTAGAAACTATAACTCCGTTTGCGCCTGCTGGAAACGCTGCATTTCCTTTGAAAGCACAAGGGTCAGCTGCTATAGAAGACAATTCAATACCAGAAATGTTTGGCTTACAAGTGTACCACGCATAGCCAACACCTGCGGGCGTACTCGGAATAGGGTCGCCAGAAAGGTTAAAACTGCCATTGTGCTTGATGTTTAAAATATCATCTTTACACAGATAAACTTTATCGTTGCTTTGTGCATTTGCAGCAAGCGTTTGCGTACTGCTTCCTGCATCATTGTCGCAAGCGGCACGGCTTGCATCTGCTTTTGAAAAAGAACTTTCAGACTGGACTTGCATCGGAATTTGTGCAAAAATAGTCTGACAAAAAAATGTAAGTACGATAATTGAGATGGAACGCTGTAACATTGAATAGTACAAGATTAATGATTATATAGCAAAATAAAATTATATAAGATGCTTTTTATCAGTGATTTATATTTTTTATTTAATATAAAAATGTTTTTGTAGATTATAAAATATAGCAAAAGTACGATATTATAACACAAAATATACTATAAATTTATAACTTTAATACGATTTTTTACGATTAAGTGTTCCATATAGCGTTAATTAATATCAATATATTGGGAAAATATCAAATAATGCGTTGATTATCAGATAAATAGCGCAAAATTTGATAATAATTATTGTTAAAAAAATAATTATTGATTTGGGCTTTAAAAACGATTTTTTAAAGTGT
>JANMGN010000529.1:0-9793 GCA_031374645.1 Chitinophagales bacterium
CGTCGTCAATATTTCCTCCTTTTGCTCCTTTTATCATTATTTCAAGCGAATTGGTTAAATTTTCTGCGATGTATTCTATAAAAGGTTCCATATTTCCAGCGTCTGCCAATTGTAAAACGTTGAAATACTTCGTTTTATCTGTTGTTTTGATGATAACTGGCGGATACGCATAACTCATCAAAATAAAATTCATCAATAGTCTTGCAGTACGTCCGTTGCCATCATCAAAAGGGTGAATCCGAATAAAACGGTAGTGGAACTCGGCAGCTAACAAAACTGGAATAATACCTTCTTTTGCTCGTTCTTCGCCGTACCATTGCATCAAATCATTCATTTTAGCTGGTGTTTCCTCTGGCGAAGCAAAATAGAATATTTCACCTGTTTTTGTCAAAACATGATTTGGCTGCGTTTTGTATTTCCCTGCTTCTATTTTTCTTATAACTTTCTGTCCATCAATTGTTTGCGTTTTTTTTTCGATTGCTTTTTTTAAAATTAAAACGTGCAATTCTCTGATAAAAGCCTCATTGAGAGGTCGCTCTTGTTTAACCACTTCTTCAATCCATTTTACAGCTTCATCATGCCCAGACATTTCTATATGATCTTGAAAAGGTTTTCCTTGTGCTGTCAATCCGAATAAAATCAAAGCCTTCGTTTCGCCAAAAGTCAAAGTATTACCTTCCAAGTGGTTGGAATTGTAGTTCCAATCCAATCGAAATTTTTGCATAATCCGCTGCTCTTGTTCTCTCGAAATCGGTCGAAGGGCATCTAATTCTTGCTTTAATCGTATGACTTTTTCTAAGGACATGAATTTATTGCTTTTTTGGCTTTGGTTAAAATGTGATTTTGATTTTTGGCTTCGCCTAAAATGTGATTTTGATTTTTGGCTTCGCCTAAAATACAATCGTGACGTTGGGCGACCGCAAGGGTGCGCCCCTACATGTTGTCGTTTATTATTTTTTTGTCATCAAAAAATATTCTGCGTTTGTTTTCAAATTCTTGGTATTTTTCGTGTCCTTTTCCTGCAACTAATATAAAATCTCCATTTTTTGCCAACGCACAAGCCGTTTTTATGGCTTGCTCACGGTCGGTTATACTGAGGACTTTTCGGTCATTTTTCGCTGAAATCCCTTGCTGCATATCTTTGATAATTTGCTCTGGGTTTTCGCTGCGTGGATTGTCAGAGGTCAAAATCACTTGCTGAGAATACAAGCAAGCAATTGCTGCCATTTTGGGGCGTTTTTCTTTGTCCCTATCTCCTCCGCAACCTACGACTGTGATGATACGTCCTTTGCGTTGTAACATATCGTCTATCGTAGAAAGCACTTTTTCCAAAGCATCAGGAGTATGTGCATAATCGACGATGGCAGTGATGTCTTTTGCTTCATTTCTGACGTAATCAAAGCGACCTTCAGCAGCTGTCAGTCCGCTCAATACCTCTAAAATTTCTTCTTTTTTAGCGTTTAAATTCAAAGCAATAGCATACACCATCAAGATATTATACGCATTAAATTCTCCTATCAAACGGCATATAAAGTCTTGATTATCAAGATCTAAATGCAAACCTGAAATAGCGTTGTGCAAAATTTTTGCCCGATAAGTCGCCATTTTTTTCAAGCTGTATGTTACGATTTTTGCTTTTGTGTTTTGCGTCATTACCATGCCGTTTTTGTCGTCAAAATTAGTAACTACAAAAGCGGTTTTTGGCATATCATCAAAAAACTTTTTCTTTGCTGCCAGATAGTTTGCAAAGGTTTTATGATAGTCCAAATGGTCGTGCGTGATATTTGTAAATGCGCCACCTACAAAGCGTAAACCTGCGATTCTGCGCTGTTCTACTGCGTGCGAGCTGACTTCCATAAAAGCATATTCGCAACCGTTTTCGACCATTTCTGCCAGTAAAGCATTGAGTTGAACAGGATCGGGTGTAGTGTGCGTTGCCTCTACTACGCTACCTGCAATCAGGTTTCTGACGGTAGAAAGTAAGCCACATTTGTAGCCTAATTTCGTAAATAAATCGTATAATAAAGTGACCGTTGTGGTCTTTCCGTTTGTTCCTGTGATGCCTACGAGTTGGATTTTTTCCGTAGGGTTGTCGTAAAAATTACTCGCTACGATACCTAATGCTTCTCCTGAGTTTTTGACTTGAATAAAAGGGATTTCATCGGGCAAAACTTCAGGCATCGTTTCACAAATCACGGCACTTGCTCCTTGCGCCAATGCTCTCAAAATGTAATCGTGACCGTCTGCTTGTGTTCCTCGAACTGCTACAAATAAACTTCCTTTCGTTACTCGACGGCTATCGAATTCGATTTTTTCTATCACAATCGACTGATTATTAGCGATTTGGATAGTTTTTAGGTTTTTTATAATTTCGTTTAATTGCATTTTTTTGTAGCAATATTTCTTTTAGTGATATTTGGCTTTGCGATTATTGGTGTCGCTTTGCTTGTCTGCGGGCGACCGCTTCGCTTGTCTGCGGGCGACCGCTTTGCTTGTCTGCGGGCGACCGCAAGGGTACGCCCCTACTACTGTAATGCGATGGCGATGTACATTCCTTTTTGTGCTTTTGTTCCTGCTGGTACGGATTGTTTTTTCACAATTCCGTAACCATTTATATTTACTTTACAGCCTCTGTTTTCTAATAAAAACAAAGCATCTTTCAGGCGCATACCTACTACATTTGGAATAACATTGACAGGTACGCTGCGTTCCATCATTTTCAAACTATCGCCTTTTATGTTTAAGGCCGCGTACTCTCGTTTTGTTTTTTTGTAATACTTAAATTTTAATTTTTCTAAAACAAAATCTACATCAACCGTTGCACCTGCATCTGAATTGGGTAACATTACCGCTTTTAAAGGTTGTTTTTTTAATTTATTCAAAGGGTCGTGTAATTCATTTTTTATAGTAAATGCTTTATCTGCGATTTCTTTGAATACTTTTCCTGCACAATCTGCGCCATAAACACTTCCTTGTTTAGGATTATAAACGACTACAATACACGAATAAACAGGGCTTTCTGCTGGAAAATAACCTACAAATGAGGCTTGATAACCCATTTCTCCTTGTTCACGTAGTTTGGAATAATTGAATTGCGCTGTTCCTGTTTTTCCTGCATAATTGTATTTTGGCGTTTTGTAAGCACGCATCGTACCATTATTTATAACGCCTTCGAGTAATTCTTGGCAGCGTGCAATTATTTTTTTACTTGCTATACTTCGCTCTTTTATTTCTGGCTTAAATTTTTGAGTTGTTTCTCCAAAACGCTGATATTCAGATACTAAGTAAGGTTTCATCATCGTACCATCGTTTGCGATAGCGTTGTAAAAAGTCAGAATTTGGAGTGGCGTTAGTTTACTTTCGTAGCCAATTGACATCCACGGAAGGGTCGTTCCTGACCAGTCGTCTTTGTTGTCGTAAGCCGCTTTGATGTAAGGTTGTCCTTCGCCATTGATGTCCACTCCTGAGAGTTCGTTGAGTTTATAGCTTTTGATATGCTCAATAAATTTATCTGCCTTTTTGGTATCGCCATAAAATTTTTGGATTAAACGAGAAATACCAACATTGGAAGACATCTCGAACGCATGACGAACAGTGGTATATTTCAAGCCATGTTTTTCGGCATCCAATAGTTCATCTGTGTAGTATTTTGTTTTTCCGTAATTCAAATCGACCGTATCTTCGAGCGTCACGTAACCATCTTCGAGCAACGCCATCATAGATGCCATTTTGAAAGAAGAGCCTGGCTCAGAGCTACTTGCCACTGCATAATTATAAATTTCGCCCCAACCATCTTGCGTTTTTCCGAGGTTAGCAATTGCTTTTATGCCGCCCGTTTTTACGTCCATAATCACGGCGCAACCGTGATCGGCAGCGTGTTCTTCGAGCGAGCGCAACAAGGCTTCTTGAGCAATATCTTGCAAATTTATGTCAATTGTGGTAACAATATCGTCGCCATTCTTAGGTTTTACTTCTGTCAAATCGGTCATAGGCAACCAAAGGTCACGCCCCACTCTAAACATCAATTCTTTTCCTTGTACACCGCCCAAAGTCGAGTTAAAAGTTCCTTCCAATCCAATTTGTATATCATCTTTTACATAACCTATCGTACGTTGCGCTAAAATCCCGAACGGATGTTCTCGATTATTGAGTTGTTTTATTATCAAACCGCCTTTGTATTTGCCCAAACGAAAAAGAGGAAAACGTTTGATGCGCTCCAATTCGTCAGGTTGCGCACGTTCTTTTATCATCACATATCTATCTCCTGCCAAACGTCTTTGACGGAGGTATAAGCCCCAGCCACCTTCGGTATAACCTGGTGCTGCGGGATTAATACTTGCTATTTTGAGTGCCAAACTATCTACATTTCTATAAAAAGTGGCAGAATCTAAGTTTGCAGTATTGGGGTCAAAACGAATTTCAAAATAAGGCAAAGAGGTCGCTAAAAGGCTTCCATCGTCTGCAAAAATATTGCCTCGCAAAGGCTCAATCGGCATTTCTTTTTTATACAAACTATCACTCAGCGAACGCCAATGTTCGCCTTCGAGTGTCGAGATAAAAAATGCTTTGGTAAAAATAGTGGCAGCAAAAAGCACGATACATATTAATACTATGTAAACCCGAATTAATACCTCGTTTTTTATTAATGATCCTGCCATTTATTTTATAAGTAATGAAGAATTTATAATGAATAGTTAATTATATAAATATCTTACAGTCAGTTTATTATATAAAAATGAATTGTTAATTGCTCGTTATTTTTTGGTTAATCGTTCGTTATTCGTTTATAATTTTAAAAGGTCTTTTTGCGCTTGTAATCGTCAAACCTACTGGCGCAACGTCTTTTCCGAGTTCGCTTTGCTTCGTATCTTTCATAATTCGTGATTTTACAGACATATATTGCCAACGTAATTCCTTGATTTCTTGCTGTGCTACTTGTATGTCTTTTACTTTTTTTTCTGCGTAATGTGCATTTGCAATATAAAAAATGAGTAAAAAGAATGTAAATAGTACGAACGAAAAATTTTGATAAAACCAAGCGGTGCTGATATTCGCAACGTTAAGGTATTCCTTGAATGATGTTTTTTTTGCCATTGGTTATTATAAATAATTGTCAATAAGTATTTGGGTTAAATAGTCAGTTCAAAATTTTCAAAGAAATAGTCTTTCAAAAAATCTTCTGCCTCTATTATTGCATCGTCTATTGTTGCGGAAGCGACGTCTTGATAGAGTACGCCTTCATCGTCTGTCAGGCGCAAAAGGCTTTTGGTCTTATCGTCTTCTCCTATTTCTATATTTCCATAATTTTCTACAAAATAAGAAATCGCTGGATATGCTTTTGAAAAAATTACTTTCATATTTTTCTATGGGTTAAAATCTATTTTATAAACTTGCTTTTTGTAAGCAATATTACTTTTTTTCTCCAATTCTCAACTTTGCACTACGGCTTCTTGAGTTGGTTTTTTGTTCTTCTTTGCTTGCCTCTACCGCTTTTTTTGTAATGATATTAAAAGGTCGATCTATGTTTCCGTAAAAATCTTGGACGAGTTCTCCTGCGCAATTGCCTGTTTTGAAAAGGTTTTTGGCAGCTCTATCTTCGAGCGAATGATACGACAAAACGACTAATCTGCCTTCGGGTTTTAGCACCTCAATAGTGGCATGAAAAAAGTCTTGTAACACTTGCATTTCTTGATTTACCTCTATCCTAATGGCTTGAAAAACTTGACTAAAATATTTGTATTCCTCGCCACGTACCAAAGGTTTTAGCATCATCGTAAAATCATTGATGGTCTGAAAAGGACGTACATTTCGCTGCGTGATTATGGCTTCTGCCAACGTTTTGGAATTGCGAATTTCTCCATATTCACTAAACATATCTTGCAGACTTTCAACATTATACGTATTTAAAATTTTTGCAGCCGTAAGCGTATCTCCTTGATTCATACGCATATCGAGTGCTGCATCAAAGCGGTAAGAAAAGCCTCTTTCGGCAGTATCGAACTGATGTGAGCTTACGCCCAAATCGGCTAAAATACCGTCTATTTGTTTGTAACCATGCAAACGCAAAAAACGCTTTATTTCGGCAAAGTTCGCTTGCACAAAAATAAAACGTTCATCATTGGGGACATTTTTCAAAGCATCTTCGTCTTGGTCGAAACCAATGAGCCGCCCATTTTCACCCAATTTTTCTAATATCGCTCTGCTGTGACCGCCGCCGCCAAACGTGACATCTACATAAATACCGTCAGGTTTGATGTTCAAACCTTCGATACATTCTTTGAGCATGACGGGTACGTGATACATAAGTGAATTTGGTTTTATAGAAATTAAAAAAAGGTAAAAACTTAGAATAAACCTATCCTAAACCCTCTCCAAAGGAAAAGACTTTTTGATTTATAATGTACAATAGCTTTGAGCCTTCTATTTGATAATATCAAAGATTAAAATCAATAACAATGATTACGGCTAAGTTTTTACAAAAAAAGGTAAGATAAGCAATCGTCTTCTCATAGTTTTTTGCTGTACTTTTACCTGTAACTGTGAATCAAAACAAGGAATTTGGAAGGGTTTTCTCACGACACTTCCGCATTCCTTGATAGATTTTCACGTATAAAAACGGTCTTTTTTTCCCTTATAAAGACCTAAAAAGCTCTTTCTATTTATTTCCTAAAAAGAAACAAATGATGAAAGAGTGATATTTTATAAAATACTTAAATCATTGATAAACAATTTTTTAGGTATTTATTTATTTTCAATTAGTCAAAATTATTGCTTATTCCCCATGACCTCAAACGCCAACATCGAAAGCTCTTCTGCCGAAATATTGAATATAGCATCATAAGCGGCTTTGTCCCAAATCTGTATTTTATCGTATTGTGTGACCAGAACCAAATCTTTTTCCAACTTTGCAAACTCTGTGAAACGTTTTTGAAGTAAGCATCTGTCTTGTCCGTCCATTTCTACTTCCTCTGCGCCTTGTACGTAAATCATCTCGAACCTACGGTGTGCTGCATTGAAAGGATCAATTTTGGCTCTAATTTTTGCTTTTTCGGCAGCCCAGACATCCATCGGGTACAACACCAAACTGTTATCTAAGGCTCTATTTACGATAAACTTACGCCCAGCCTGCTCGCCAAATTGCCTGAGCAATTCGCTTGGCATTCTGAACCTTCCTTTGTTGTCCAAAGTACAAGTGTATGCGCCTGATAAATCGTAAGCTGTCATTTATGAAATCGTAATGTTATGCTTTTTTTACAAAAATCTGAACTTTGGTGCAAATATAAAAATATTTTACCACTTTTCGCCACTTTTTACCACCATTTTTTTACTTTTTTTTGTTAAAAAACAATTTAATTTAAAAAAAACCGTATAAGTAATTGATTTTCAGCGATTTAAAATATTAGTGCTGGTTAAATTTTTTATAAGAAAGATTTTTTTGGCGTAATTTATGCGTTAAAGAAAAAAATAATACCTTATCTTTACATCGAGATTCTATGCTAAATACAAGTTCCTTTAATTTTTTCATTTGCCCGATTTTGTCACAACATTCTAATTATCAAAAACCTTTGACTTTTACGACAACTTCTCTCTACGATAGCCTGGTCATTATACCTACGTACAATGAGCGTGAAAATATTGCAAAGATGATAGAAACTGTTTTTTCGTTTGAAAAACCGTTTCATATTCTAATTGTAGATGATGGCTCGCCCGATGGTACTGCACTGATTGTCAAGGACTTGCAAAAGCAATATCCTTCGCAATTGCATTTATTGGAGCGTAGCGGAAAGTTAGGTTTGGGAACGGCATATATCGCTGGTTTTAAATGGGGATTGGAAAAAGAGTACGATTATATTTTCGAAATGGATTGTGATTTTTCACATAATCCGAAGGACTTATTGCGCTTGTATGAGGCTTGCAAAAATGGTGCAGATTTGGCAGTTGGCTCTCGATATGTGAGTGGCGGAAAGTGCGAAAACTGGCCCTTCGATAGGCAAATTTTGTCGTATGGAGCTTCGCTTTATGTTCGTGCAATTACCTGGATGTGGGTCAAAGACCCTACGGCTGGTTTTATCTGCTATCGTCGTAATATATTGAAAACCATTGATTTAGATAGTATAAAATTTGTTGGCTATGCTTTTCAGATAGAAATGAAATATGCTGCACACACACTCGGTTTCAAAATTGCAGAAGTGCCGATTACATTTGTAGATAGGCTCGAAGGTGTTTCTAAAATGTCAAAAGGTATCATAAAAGAAGCCGTTATTGGGATTTTACACTTGAAACGGAGAGGAATGTTTGGGAGTTGGAGGAATGTTTAATACTGGTTAAAAGTATAATTTTTAGCAACTGGTTTATGCCACGCCACAATTATTTCAGAGAAGCTAATTTTTTATTTAGAAAGCGAGCAAATAAAATGAATATACTATTTATATGTAGCAAAAATAAATGGAGAAGCCCAACTGCGGAAAAAATTTTCAAAAATAGGCAAGACCTCAGTGTAAAATCGGCAGGAACAGAACCGTCTGCAAGGATTAAACTTTCGGCTAAACATATCTTATGGGCGGACATCGTCTTCGTGATGGAACAAAAACATAAACGCCGAATATTGGATAATTTCCCTACAGAAACAGAAGATAAACAGCTTGTAGTTCTTGATATTGAAGATGATTATCAGTACATGGACGAAGAATTGGTTGAAATGTTGAAGATTTCAGTCGAGCCGTATTTGTGAATCCAAAAATAAATAACAAATGAACAACAGAATAATCGGATTTGATTTAGCAAGAGCTTATGACCAATATTACAAAATTATCTATCGAAAAAATATTAAACTAAAAAAATATAACATTATGAAAAAAATACTTTTTCTATCTTTTTTTACCTTTTTATTTTTTGCTTCTTGCTCGAAAAAAGATGCAGCATCACCAGATGTTGCGCTCAATTCGGCAGCACCAGAAATCAGCCTTGCAGGTACTGACGGCACTACAATCCGTACACTTTCTGCGCTGAAAGGAAAAGTCGTTGTGGTTTCTTTTTGGGCGAGTTGGTGTCCGTATTGCAGGACAGATAATCCAAATTTAGTGAAATTATACAACAAATACAAGGACAAAGGACTGGAAATTTACTCCGTTTCCTTAGATACCAACAAAGCGGAATGGGAAAAAGCTATCAAAGATGATGGCTTAGTTTGGACAAATCATGTGAGCGATTTTAAAAAATGGAAAAGTACAGCTGTAACTACTTTCGGCGTATCAGCAACGCCTCGCAAATTATTAATTGATAAAAATGGCGTGATAAAAGTCATGAATTTTCAAAGTAATATGGATGCAGAAGTAGCAAAATTGTTGTAATTTTAAATCATTTTGATAAAAAAGTAGGATATTTTTTACAAATATCCTACTTTTTTTATAAATATTTTCCCCAACCCAACCTTTTTACATTATGCGCTGTCTAATAGGTAATTGATCTAAAAAATGAAACAGTACGAAGACAAAGAACTTATCGAAGGTTGTTCACGCAACGATAGGCATTTTCAGGAAGCATTGTATCGGCAATATTTCCCGACGATGATGTCTGTCTGTATGCGGCATACGAACGGCGATAAGGAAACTTCGATGGAAATACTGAATACTGGTATGCTTCGGGTTTTTCAAAAAATAGATAAATACGAGTTTCGAGGTAGTTTTGAAGGTTGGATGAGGCGCATTATTTACCATGCAGTAGTGGATTATTTTAAACAAAATACCAAAAGTTCACATTTTTTAATCTTTGAGGAACGGGACGAACCGATTGC
>JANMGN010000824.1:0-6009 GCA_031374645.1 Chitinophagales bacterium
TTAAAATCTTCTCGTTCGTCGGGCGACATGGTTTCCATTTTTGCTTTCATCTTTTCTCTCCAATGCTCTTTTTGTTGAAATAAACCACTTCCACCGCATTGATTGCACTGGTGATGATTGCGAAAAAAATTGTTCCCAAAGTTAGCAAACAAAATTCTTGACAAAGCCAATAAGCCAAATGCTTGGTATAAATCAATCGTTTCGGAATGAAAAATAGTAGGAATGAGCCAATTCCAAAGCTGCATGACCACAAAGCCCAATGCGCCAAAAAATAATGCGCCCATGACAATGGAAATCAAAACTCCCAGAACCGAATATTTCATTTTTTATTTTTATTTAACTTACTAAATCGTCGTACAAATGTTGCATACGCTCACGCAAAAACAATACTGCGTAACGCTTTCTCGAAAGCAGTGTATTGAGTGGCGTGCCAGTCAATTCTACGATTTCTTTGAAACTTTTATCTTCTAACTCGTGCCAAATGAACACATTACGTTGGTCTTTTGGTAAATCGTCGAGCGCATCAGCGAGTGTTCCGAGTATGGCTTCACTCATAATATTATTGTCTGCGCTATTAAAAGAAGAAGGCAAAATATCTGCCAAAAGGTACTGATTTTCGTCGTCGCCATCTGTACCAATTCTGAGCAAATCTTCGAGTGCAAGCGGTTTTTTCTTACGGTAAAGGTCTGTGATTTTATTGCGAGCCACTGTAAAAAGCCAAGAAGCAAGGTGTTCTACAGGTTTCATGAGGCGGTTCATCATCATCAGTTCAAAAAAAACTTCTTGTACTATATCCTCTGCATCTTCTTGACGAGATACACGCTGACGAATAAAATTTAATAAACGCTCTCTTTCTCTACGAAACGCTTCTTGAATCCGTTGGTTTTGCAATTCCAACTCCGCTGAAGCAGTATTTTCTACACTAAGTGTCATTTTTGGTATATTTGTGAAGACTTGCGTTGTTTTCGTTAGTCTTCTTTGTTTATAGTCGTTTTACGAAAAGAAATATTTTGATGCCTTATACAAAACTTCAAAATAAGCCGCAAAGTTCCGTATTTTTGTCATAAGTTGGTAATATATTGGTCTTTATAAAACTGTTCTTAGTCGAGTAAATAGTAGGAAACTCAAAATAGTAAGCGATTTTAAGCTAAACATTAGGTAAGGCAAAAAACAAACCGCTGTATTTTTTAGGTACAGCGGTTTGCGGTAGTTTTGTATTTGATACCGGAGAAAATACCCAGAAAAATCGTTGGTCGAAAAAATGCTAAATATTAAAAAATTTAACATTTGGCACTTGACTTTCTGATAGTAAGGCGTGTACATTTGTATTATAGTTTTGCAAACACTATCTTGGTATCTCAACAATACCTACACAAGTACCTAAAAACCGTGTTCATAATCAGTACATTTTTTAAAATTTTTTCCCAAACCATGCTGTTTACAGCAAAAAAATCGTACCTTTATGATGAATTTATTTTCACAAGCGCACAAGCGCACAAGCGCACAAGCGCACTAATGCTAATTATTTTTAGCTTTTTACCAATCATTTCTAAAGCACAAATTAGTGGTACTGTAACCAATGGCATCCAGTCACTTGGAATGAATGGCGTTTCCGTAGTTCTTAGCACCGCAGGAGGTAGTTTAATCACAAATACTACAACGAGCGTTACCAATACTCCTTTATTAACAGCAGGTGGATTTTCTTCAATTGGTGCAAGCGGCTCTTGCAGAGCAAATATCACAAAAACTGCCTCTTGGACAGACGGCGTTAGCACATTAGATATTGTACTTATTAACAGACATATTTTGGCTGTGCAACCGTTATCAAGTGGATTTAAGTGGATTGCTGGAGATATTAATCAAAACGGATATGTATCAACTGCAGATATACTTATTCTTAGAGATTTGATACTTGCTAATATTTCAAGCCTACCCAAGTGGTCTAAACCATGGCAGTTTGTACCTGGTAGCGTCGTAAATGCCCCTAATAATAACTTTTTTCCTTTAGGAACTCCACCAGCTATCAATAGTGCAGGCTTTCCAAGTATGGAGAATGTTTTTGGACCTAAATTAGGCGGAGGAACTGAGATTTATCCAACCTGGTTAAGTCCTATCTATGATATTGTTCTGTCCACAAATAGTGCAAACAATCAAAATGGTTTTTATGGAGTAAAAATTGGCGATGTAAATGGTAGTGCATCTTTTTTTACAGGTAATGCAACTACTCGAGAAAGTGTCGCATTTAATACAGAAAATGCCAGCTTAGAAGCAGGAAAGGCTTATACCTTCCAAATTAGTAACAAAGAACTTGCTCAAAATTATTTAGGCTTTCAGTTTGGTGTCAAATTTGACAGCGATGCGATTACTATCGAAGGTGTAAGTTCTCCAAACTTGCCCGAGTTCGATAAAGAATGTTACAATCAATCCAATATCGAAGGTGTTCTCAGAGTTCTTTGGCTTGCAAATTCTGGAAAACCACAATTGATTGATGAAAATAGTTTTGTAACAGTCAAAGTGAAAGTTAAGAAAAATGATGTGCGTTTAAATGAAGTGTTTCAACTTGACCAAGAAGTCTTACCATTAGAATTTGTCACTTCAAATACTACTGAAGTGTATCCTTCACTTGATTTAAAAGTAGAGGAGGATAAAAGCAAAGAGCATGTAGAAAATGCTATATTGTTTCCTAATCCTGTACAAGACTTATTAACCATTGGAATAAATAATTCAAAAGGTGCAGAAATATCAATAATAGATATATTAGGTCGTCAAGTTTTGACAACTCAGGTAAATGCAGGTACAACATCTACCGTTCTTGATGTGTCTTCCTTGGTGTCAGGCGCATTTATTTGTGAAATAAAAACTTTCGATACTGTAAGTAAAAAAGTATTCATCAAACGTTAATTGAGTTAATCAAGCTATAGCCAATATTCAATAATTGGCTATAGCTATTTTTTATATTTTAAAACCTATCCCATGTTACAAAAACCGATAATACTCTTTTACGTGAGTATGCTATGCTTACCTTTTTCTGCCTTCGCACAAAATAAAATAATTTACGTGAACATTAATTCTACTGGTAATAACACTGGCAGTTCATGGCAAAATGCCTTTCTTGACCTTCAAGATGCCTTGGCATCAGCCCAAAAAAATGATGCTATTTGGGTGGCAAAAGGTACTTATTTTCCTACCAAAACGAGTGACCGTAGTATTTCATTTTACATCAAAAACACAGTAAGCATTTACGGTGGTTTTGCAGGAAATGAAATAAGTATCACGAACAGAGATTTTGAAAAAAACAAAACTATTTTAAGTGGAAACATAGGAAATAGCACTGATTCTTTAGACAATAGTTATAGGATAATAAACGGAATTAATATCAACGATATAACCTATTTAGACGGTGTGGATATTGCTTATGCCAATGCAAATCTAAGTTCAAACACTCCATTAACGGATAATACAGGGTTGTCTGGCGCAGGATTGTACGTGACAACAACATCGCTCATCGCAAGCAAATTAGAAGTGAAAAATTGTAATTTTTACAATAATTTTGCTAAAAATGATGGTGCTGCTATATTTTTTGATTGTGCTGAACCTGATAAAATATATATCAATGTAAAAAAATGTAATTTTTATAATAATAGTGCTACAAGAGGTGGAGCCGTACATATCTCTGAAAATAGCCCCTTATCTGTTAGTATAGACAGTTGTACATTCAAAGGAAATGATGGAAGGTATGTTTGTGGAGGTCTTTTTATTGAGTCTGTAATAGGAAAAGAGTATCATGCTGAGATTAAAAATAGTAATTTTATTAGTAATAGTTCTGCAGGAGGAGACGCAGCAGATATTTATTTTTCAAATCTAAATAATAAGAATTATTGTACCATAAATATTTATAATGGTTTTTTTGGGAAATCTAAAAAAGCAACTGGTAATTCTACTTTTATAAACGGAAAATCAGAATTACTTATTCAGCACAGTCGTTTTACAAATTCAGCAGGTATATTTGCATCGTCAGTAAATATAGACATAAAAGTAGTAAATTCTATATTTTTGAATGGAGGAAACTGTATCTCTGGTAATATAAAAGTATTAAAAAATTGTATTTTTTATAAAAATCAAGTTGCGGCAAGTGTTGATATACCAAGCAATGATGTTGTGCGTTTCGATAATAATCTGTTTCTCTCTAATACTAATTTATTTAACGTGTATCTTTCTCCCAATACTATAAAACTTTTTTTAAGAAATTCTATCTTTATTAACAACACTTGGTTGCTTACTAATGAAGATTTTGAAAAATTTGAAGTTCAAAGTTCTATCATAGACGACATATCACAGAGTAATAAGTCAGGTAAAAAAATAAAAATTGACGCAGCTTGTTTGCTCAATGCTAATCCGTTATTTGTAGATACTTCAAAATTGGACTTTCATCTTCTTCCTTGCTCTCCTGCAATAAACACAGGAAACAATGCATATGCACAAGGAAACTTGACAGATTTTGATGACAAACTACGCATCGCACACCAAAAAATAGATATTGGTCCTTACGAATTTCAAGATTTTAAAATCAAGGATTTTTCAACCAAACCAAGTTTTTGCACGAGCAAAGAAGGTGCTTTTTTGCCCATTTTACAAGGTAATTGTAGTAATTTACCCGCTGTTTCGTGGATAAATACTCAAAATCAAACAGGTAACGGTAATGATAAATTAGCTTCTGGGACTTATACTTTTTTCATAAAAGATACCAATGGCTGTGCAGATACCTTGAAAAATATCGAGATAAAAGACAATGGAAATATCTCAGCGGACTTTAATATTTTCAATACTTCTGGTACAAATGCAAAAAATGGAAGCATCACAGTCACAAATGTTACGAATGGAAAAGCGCCGTTTAAGTATATTTGGAGCAATGGCGACACCACAAAAACTATAAAAAATCTTGCCGCAGGCGATTACAAAGTAACTATTTCTGATGCAAACGGCTGTTTATTTTCTACTACTTTGACGATAAAAGCGGCTTCTGCTCTAAGCGATATTTTTACAGGAAATATCAGTGCAACACCAAATCCTGCAAGTGACAAAATTACATTTCATTATGATACAGCTCATTTTGCAAATGATTTATTTATAACCTTTTATGACTTACAAGGAAAAATAGTTTTACCTAAACAAAAGTTAAATGCAAATGAACAAATAGATGTTTCATACTTTGTTTCAGGCTTACATTTCTGTCAAATTACTGATAATCAGCATCTTATAACAAAAAAAATAATTATTCTACACTAAAAAATGCCTTGCTTGGTGTTCCCAATTGAAAACTACTCTACCACCCTGCTTTGGTCTTTTTGACCAAGCAGCAACAAGGCAGTATCTATTGTAAATATGCATCTTTTTTCAAAAAAAACAAACCGCTATGTTTTTTAGGTATAGCGGTTCATTAATACGGACTTTTATCTGGATTTTGCTTTGTATCGAAAAAAGTAAGGATATTTATATCGCTACTTTTAACTCGGTAAAAAAGCCTATATCGTTTATCAATTGTAACAAAACGAATTTTTTTAAAAGCAGAAGTAGGACGACCGACTTCAGATTGTTCAGCTATTAGTGCAACTTTTTTTACTAAATCTTTGGAAAAACGTTTAGCCGTTGCCTCCATATCATTGTTCTCCCAATAATCTACTTGATTATTGAGCCATTGAGCTGCTTTTGGTGTCCAGCGAACTATCAGAGCCATTTTTCTAATTTTTGCATAGCTTCATTATTAGAAATAAGCAAATTTTCATCTTCACTTTCTTCGTAAGCATCTTCTATCTCTTTTTGAACTTCCGCAGGAAGCGAAAACCACCAATCTGTGTTTTCTTCTTTTGAATTTTTATGGATAAATGCTAAAATCCTCTGCAAAGTGGATTCTTCTTTTATTTGACCAATAGCATCAAAAAGTGAGCCTTTCAATTCTAAAACGTTCATTTCTTTTAATTTTATGCAAATATACATCTTTTTTCAAAAAAA
>JANMGN010000580.1:0-2040 GCA_031374645.1 Chitinophagales bacterium
TAAATGGAATAACAGCCAAAACCTTAAATGTAACAGATTTTAGAGTTCCAAGTTGGAGTTCTTCGGAAAGGTTAATTCAAGTAAAAGACCTTTTTAGGCAACTAAAAACTGCGATAAAGGAAATTCAAAAACGAGATTACCTTTCTATTACGCCAAAAGTTGAAGATATTAAAGTTGTTTATAAATGGATTGAAACTTTTAATGTTCCTCATTTCTATTTTCAAGTATTCTTCGATAAAGTTTATGGAATTTCATTTGAGCAAATTCTAAAAATCATTTCAGACCCAGACAATGATGGTGTGATTTTTTCGGTTGAAACTGATACGAAAAACCAAAATAAGACAACGATAAAAATCAACTCAAAATCAGGTGTTCCTATTGCTTCAAAAGTAGATGAACCTTTGCACGAAAGTGTAAGGAAAGAAATGGACAGAGGAAGATTGTTGTTTTATGTAACATTCAAAGGCGGAACGGCTTACTTTGATATTGAAAATTTGAAAACTATTTTAGAAATTAAAAACGCAGATTTCTAATGGTAGCAACGCAAGAATATATCACAAATAATTCTATTGAAAATGATTATTCAAAGTCAATTTCAATAGAGCATCGTAAAAAATTTGCACAATTTTTTACACCTTTCCCTATTGCAGATTTAATGGCTAAGTGGATTTTGGGAAATAAGGAGCTTAAAACTGTTTTAGAACCTGCATTTGGACTTGGTGTATTTTCAAGAGCAATCTTAAACTATAAGGAAGAGGTTGAAATTAAAGGTTTCGAGATTGATAATACAATTTATGAAAATGCAAAACAACATTTTGGCGATACTGAAAACGTAAATCTTCTTTTACAAGATTATATGTATAATGACTGGGAAAATAAATACGATGGCATTATTTGCAATCCACCTTATTTTAAATTTCACGATTACGACAATAAAAATATCTTAAAAGAAATAGAAACAAATCTAAAATGTAAGTTAAATGGTTTTACAAACCTTTACACATTGTTTTTATTAAAATCAATTCATCAATTAAGCACAAATGGTCGTTGTGCTTATATTATTCCTTCTGAATTTTTAAATTCTGACTATGGTAAATTAGTAAAAACGTACTTGATAAAAAGCAAAGTATTAAGGCATATAATTGTAATTGATTTTGAAGAGAATGTATTTGACGATGCTTTGACAACAGCATCAATTATATTATGTGCAAATGATAACTTAACCGACCGAGTTCAATTTAGCAATATTCAATCATTAGACGATTTAAGCAAAGTAGAAGATATTATTGCTAATTACCCAAATTTTTCAGATACTGAACAAACCTATAAATTTTCAGAACTAAATCCAGAAATCAAATGGAAAGCATATTATCAAAAACAAAATAGCATTAAGTTTAAAAACCTTGTGCCTTTTTCAACTTATGCAAAAGTTGTTCGTGGTATTTCCACAGGTTCAAATGAATATTTTACTTTTAATTCGTCAAAAGCAAAAGAATTTGAAATTGAAGAACAGTATTTATTACCTTGTATTTGTAGTGCAAAAGATGCAAAAACATCTTTTTTCACTACACAAGATTTTGAAGAGTTAAAGCAAAATGACAAACTTGTTTTTCTTTTTAATGCTCAAAACTCAACTGATAAAAGCATAAATTCATATATACAAAAAGGCGAAAACGAAGAAATAAATAAACGATTTCTAACAGCGAGTAGAACACCTTGGTATTCGTTAGAAAACAGGCAACCAGCACCAATTTGGGTCTCTGTTTTTAATCGGAAAGGTTTGCGTTTCATAAGAAATGAAGCAAATATTTCTAATTTAACTTCTTATCATTGTATTTATCCAAAACAGACAAGTTTGTTTTCAGAAATTAGTATTGATTTACTTTTTGCTTATCTATTGACGGACACAGCCAAACAAATTTTTGAAGACAACAGCCGACAATATGGCAATGGATTACAAAAGTTTGAGCCAAATGACCTAAATCAAGTATCATTCCTTTGTTTAGGTCATTTGGCTCAAACTTTTGTAATCCATTGCCA
>JANMGN010000587.1:0-7602 GCA_031374645.1 Chitinophagales bacterium
GAGCCGTAGGTTCGACCTTTTTGTAGCCGTGTGCATAAGCGCACAGGATGGTAAGTTTAATCCAATTGATGCAAACGAAGCGTTTCAATTATTTTTATCAGTTTCTCATCATAACGTTTATCTGTAGCGTAACCTGCTGATTTTAAGCCTTTTGCCCAACTTTTATAATCATTTTTCTTTAAGCGGAAAAGGTTTTGATAACGATCTTGTTTTAAAAATTGACTGTGTGAACGAAAACTTTGCCAAGCATTTTGATACACTACAAAAAAATCTTTGTGCGTATCGTCTGTAAAATTTTTGCAATGTCCTTTTTTACAATGATGCGAAAAACACTTTATACCAAAATGATTGGTAGAAGATTTGGCAAGGCGACTTTCTCCCGCATCGCTTTCGAGCAAACCTTGAGCAAGCGTGATGCTAACAGGTATTCCAAATTTTTCTTGCTCCATTTTAGCAATTGGTGTAAATTTTTTTACATAAGCAAGACAAGTTTGATTTTTTGCACGCACGTACTCTGGCGAAATATCACTTCGCTCTGCCAGATTTCTATCCAAAATAAAAGCAATATTATGGAATTGGTTGGCTAAATTTTTCTTTACACCTTCTGCTTTTTTAGTTTTTTCTTTTTTTTCAAAACTACCAACTAAAGCTACTTTTTTAGTAAGCAACTTCTTAGGTATTTTTTCTTCTGTGTCTTCAAAAGCCGTGCTTTGTGTTTTCTCTTTTTCGCCAACGCCAAATGAAAAATCACGCTGCGAAATAATGTAAAACATACAAACGAGCATCAGTATTTGGAAAACATTTTTGCTGCTAAAAATATCGTTTGTGTTTTGAGATTGGTACTTTGTTCTTACTTGTGCCATAACGTAAATTTTTTTATATTAAATTAAAACAATTTATTTTTAATGACACAAAGATAAAACATTTTTTATTTATAAAACAAATAATTTAAAACATTTTTTTTAATAAAAAATAAAAAAATCTAAACTCAATATAAAGTTTAGATTTTTTATTTTATAAAGTATTGATTTACAACATTTTAAATTTTATTTTGATTTTAAATAATTAAAACAAAAATTTGTTAAATGTATTGAAGATCGATTAACAGCAGAGATACTTAATACTATTGTACTTAATACTATTTAAGAAATTTTATTTATTTTTTTCAAAATCGCCTCCGCAGCTTCTCTACCTGACTGCGCTCCACCATTCATAAAACCTTGAAAAGCCTCGCTACAATGCTCTCCTGCAAAATAAAGTTGATTAATAGTTGTTTGTGTATGCGGCAAAATCTGCGTATAATGCCTTGGCGCGAAACAAGTATATGAACCCAACGAAAGGTTATTTTCCTGCCAATGATAGCGGAAAACTTTGTCGTTAAAAGCTGCTTTTGAACCAGCAAATACGGTTTCCATTTCTGGTAAAAAACGATTTTTCAAACCATTATCATCTAATTTTCCGATAACGTTAGCTTCTTTTCCACCATAAAAAATAGTATAACCTGCTGTATTTTTTTCTTGTAAAAGCGAGTTGTCCCAACCACAAATGAACTGTTCTGTAAACGCATTTCCGACAAAACTTTGACCATTTTGTTTGCGCCAAACGGGTTCATTAAAACCTAAAAAAACCTTTCCATTTGTACCCAATTGATAATTTTGTATAGCATACGTTTTAGTATCAGGAAGCTCCGCTTTTGTCAAATCGACATTCCTCAATTTTGTGAACGGTAGTGCAAAAATGACAATATCAGCATTTATAACAGTGTTTTTTTTCGCCAAAAAAGTAAGTGCGTAACTATTATCGTTGCTTTTAACGACTCGCACCAATTCTTGACCTAAGTGTATATTAGCTTTTAGTTCTTTTTCCAATGCTTTAATTATCAATGAATTACCACCTTTTATCTTAAAACGTTCGTCACTTTCTCCATACATAGAAAACTGATTGTGCGAGAAATCCGAAGAGAGCACCGTCAGTAAATTGAGTGAAGATTGCTCACTCAAATCACGTCCATACTCAGACGTAAAGGAAGCTACAAACAAATCTTTGAGCCAGCCTGTTAGTCCCAAACTTTCGACATATTTATCCAACGGAATATTATCAAACTGTTCAAATATTTTTTTATCTTTTTGCGACATTTCCACGTCATTTTGAAGTCTTTTAGCATAAGGCTTCAAGGCTTCCAACAATTCTTTTTCGTTGTGATGTTTTCCATCAAAAAAATAAGTTTCTCGAATAGCTTTTTGGTCATTTTTAAGGTCTATGATAGGCAAGTTAAACTGTTTGATTAATCGCCACATTTCCGCATGATTGGAATCTATAAATTCTGCGCCCATTTCGGTAGTCAATCCTTCTCCGAGCAAATTTTCTGTGGTAAAAATTCTTCCACCAATTCGGTAGCCTGCTTCATAAATATCAGCAGTGATACCAGCTTGTTTGAGTACCCATGCGGCATTAAGCCCAGCAATTCCAGCCCCGATGATAGCGATTTTAGGCGCAGTTTTTTTATCAAAACCTGTACAAGAAGGCAGGAGCGATGCCGCTCCGAGTATTGCCGACTGTTTCAAAAATGTCCTCCGATTTGCCCGAAGGTCTTCTAAATATTCAAAAGAGTCTGTGACACCTTTTTTTTCGCTATTAACAATCGTTTGAAAAAGCTCCTTTATAGTTGAAAGTTGTTTTGTTTTCATAAATGTTAGATTTTTATCCAAAATTAACTTAAAATCCGTAAAGCAAAGGTAAAAAATTATAGGTTATTTTTGTCTTTTTTAAATATTCTTCGTAAAAAAAATACTTTCAAACCATAATTTCATCTATTTTTGCGGCTTACCAACTAAAAAAAGATTGTACGCAGGTAACATGGACTTCGGTCGGTGACAATCTACGAATAGCATCATTTTGTGATGTTCCGTAATTTCTTTACAAAAAATTAACCTAATAACTATGAATATAAATTTAGAAAATAAAGTCGCCATTATTACTGGTGCAAGCAAAGGCATAGGCGAATCTTGTGCTTATGTGATGGGAAAAGCGGGCGCAAAAGTGATGCTTTGTAGCAGAAATGAAGCGAGTTTGGCAGAAGTTGTGGCTCGTTTTCAAGCAGAAGGCATAGAAACAAGCTACTTTACAGCAAATACGGGCAAAGAAGATGAACTTCGTGCCTTGGTAGAATTTACAATTCATAAGTTTGGCGGTATTGATATTGTAGTAAATAATGCAGCCACTAATCCGATTTTTGGACCGATTGAAGATACTGATAGCCGTGCTTTTGATAAAATAATGGACGTAAATGTGAAAGGTCCTTTTACGCTTTCTAACCTCGTTTTGCCTTCTATGAAAGAGCGTGGCGGCGGAAGTATCATCAATATCAGTAGTGTAGAAGGGACTTCTCCGAGCGAAGGCTTGGGTATTTATTCGGTTAGTAAAGCGGCTCTTATTCAGCTCACGAAGGCTACGGCTTTGGAATGGGGAAAATATAATATTCGGGTCAATGCCGTTTGTCCAGGTCTTATCCAAACAAAATTTAGCGAAGCCTTGTGGTCAAATGATTATATTCTAAAACAGGCTCTAAAACGTATTCCGCTTAACAGGGTCGGACAAAGTGAGGAAATCTCTGGTTTGGTAACGTTTTTGGCTTCCGATTTGGCTGCCTACTGCACTGGAAGCGTGATGGCTGCTGACGGTGGATATTTAGTTTAAATTTAATGAATAATTTATAATTATAAATGAATAATTATCTTCGTCGTACTGAAATAGCTTGACGTGAAAAATTTAGTTGTGAAAAAAATTTTAAAACTCGTCCGTTTCCCCAATCTTTTGATGATGGCTTTGACGCAAGCTATCGTTTTAGCGTCAGCATTTCCTAATATTGAACCATTTAATGACATCTTAATAATTTTCTTTACAATGTGTATCGCTGCGGCAGGATATATAGAAAACGATATTTTTGATGTCGAGATAGACAACATCAACAAACCTGAAAGCGTTATAATTGGGAACGATTTTTCTGAAAAAAGAGCGTGGATTTTGGTAGCCATTTTACAAGGGATTTCGCTATTGATTGCCTTATATTTTTTAGTTTTTTTCCAAAATACAACTATTTTATATACTTATTTTGCTACAAGTATTTTACTTTTTTTGTATGCCAAATGGCTAAAAAAAAGTTTTTTGATAGGAAATATAATCGTAGCTTTTTTATGCGCTTTTACAATCGGAATTTTAGTTTTATGTAAAAAATTATTTTTCTATGATAATGTTTCTATAAAAAATACTGATTTTTTGATGAATTTTGCATTTTTAATCACATTTTTCAGAGAAATCGTAAAAGATATAGAAGACAAAGATGGCGATGCACAATTCGGAGCATGGACAATGCCCGTTGTAGCAGGAAATATTGTGAGTAAAATCGTAGCGATTTCAGCTTTATTATGGTTACTTTTTCAAATTTTTATTTTGAGCGCAGGCATAGATACACATACAGGAAATGAGGTTTTATTTTCAAAATATTATGCCTTATTTCTTTTAGAGTTGCCACTTTTAGCTTTGATTATTCAACTGATTCGAGCAAAATTCAAAACTCAATTTCATAGTGTAAGTACCATTGCAAAAATAATTATGCTCTTCGGATTAGGATATTTTTTTATGTTTTAAATCCTTTTACTCAATCAAAATTCACAGAAAAATGAAGATATATTTATCGTTGTTCTTGCTCGTCAGTTTAGTGCAAATAGCTATTTCACAAACCACAGATAGCACAACAATCAATAATAAGCAAAGAAGCGGAGCAAGACCTACCAACTCCTACCCTACACAACCTATTGATAGCCAGAAAGTTACAACAATAATAGATAGTTTAAAAGCAGATACTGTAAAGATAAAAAAGAAAATTGGTTATTTTTCAAAAGCTGCTTATTCGCCTAAAAAAGCAGCACTTTTTTCCTTTATTTTGCCTGGTGCTGGACAAATTTACAACAAAAAAGGAGCTTGGTGGAAATTACCTTTGTGCTACACTGCTTACGGTGCAACGATTTATTTAATACAAAAAAATCAGCGCAGCTACAAAAAATACTATAATATTTATGCAAATTACATCAACGACCCGAAGTATGTAAATCCTGACAAAATAACTAAAATCATAGCAGACAAAAACAGACAAATAGCTCGAAAAAATTTAGAATATTCTTGGGTAGGACTTTTTGGAGCGCATCTTTTTTGTATCTCGGACGCTTTTGTTACAGCTCATCTCAATCAATTTGACATAGACGATAACCTAAATTTGAGAATAACAACCGCAAGCGAATCGCTCGGAGTAAAACTAAAGTTTACATTTTAAATAAAAAAATCGTCGTTGTTTCCAACGACGATTTTTTTATAAATTATTGAATAACAAATAATAATACATTACCAATCTTGGTTCATCCATGATATTGGCGGAACTTCCACGGTAAAACCCGTGAGGTCTTCAATACCTCACGGGTTTATAGAACGCAATAAATCTATTCCGCCAAAATCATGGATGAACCCCAATTTTTAATTATTCATTAAAACTTAAGGTCTTGCAACCATCAATCTTTTTGTTTCTGTTCTATCTCCAATTTTTACTTTTACAAAATAATAACCAGCGTGTAAATCCCCTATTTCAATCGTACGAATTTCGCCAGCATTAATGTCTAATGTTTTTACAGTAGCACCTAACATATTGACAATGAACAACTTACCTTCGCCATCTTTACCATTTATGGCAACAGTTACATCGCCATTAGAAGCAGGATTAGGATACATTGCACGGATTAAATCTGTACTCAAAGCCACAGTATTACTTGTATTTTGAACAACACGATTTGAGCTATCATCGTCATTTTTCAATTTTGATTTCAAGGTAAATACACCATATTTCGACCACTCGCCTGTCGCTGTGCTACAAGTCGAGCGTACACGAAACTTATAAGAAGAACCTGGTTTCAAATTATCAATAATAATAGTGTTGATTTTTGAAGTAAACAATTGTGGTGGAAATGCAGCTCCGCCTGTCGTTTCTTCTACCTCAATATCGTAGCTTACAGCAGCCGCAATCGCTTTCCAGTTTAACTGTACAGTCGTAGTATTATATATTTTTGCACTCAATTCGCTTGGAGTTCCACAAGATGCTGTTGGAGGCGTAACCGTACTTTTTGATGTTTTGAAAGTTGTACCTTTTGACCATTCTCCAGTTCCATTAGCACAAACAGCTCTTATTTTCACTATAAAAATAGTATTTGAAGGCAATTTTGCTACTGTAATAGGAGCAGTTGCAGAAGTTAAATTAAGTACAAAACCATTTGAGGCAGTAATTGCAATTTCGTACGATTTAGCAGAAAGATTTGGCAACCAAGTAATCGTTGCAGAAGTAGAATCTATTGCTTTTGCAGAAATTCCAGCTACCGAACCACAACCGCCAGAACCTGTTGTCTTAGGTTTTGTAATCGTAAATGACTTATCTTTTGACCATTCGCCCTCGCCACTTTTACAAATTGTTCTCACTTTCACGCTATAAGTACCAGTTCCAGGCAATTTTACAACAGCAATGCTTGTGGTCGTAGAAGTATATTTTTGTGTAAAACCATTTGTGCCAGTTACTGTGATTTCGTAAGAAACTGCACCAGCCACCAACGACCATTTTACACTTGCAGAAGTCGTATCTGTACTCGTCGTTACCTTTATTTCAGCCACCTGACCACAGCCAGTAGTAGGAGGAATTGTAGTTTTTGTAATCGTAAAACTACCTGGTTTTGAAGTATTTCCAGCACCACTTGGGCAAATTGCCTTAATTTGGTACGTATATCCACCAATTCCAGGTAATTTATCTACCACCACAGCATTACCAGTAGAAGTATAAGTTTTCTTAAATCCTTTTAGTCCCGTAACTGTGATTTCATAAGACGTTGCACCTGTTACAGCCGTCCATTTTATGCTTGCAGACGTAGAATCCAACACAAATGCAGCAAAATCCGTCACTGTTCCACAGCCTGAATTTCCGCCGCCAGTAGTTAATTTTTTAATTATAAAAGACCCAGCCTTCGATGCCTCACTTTTATTATCTTTACAAACTGTAACGATTGTATAGCTATAAATACCTATACCAGGCAATTTATTAGCTGTAACTACTGGAGCAATTGATTTGTAAGTTTCTTTAAAACCATTTGGACCAGTTACTGTAATCTCGTAAGAAACAGCACCCGAAACAGGCGACCATTTTATAATTGCAGAAGTCGTATCTATTTGGTTTGCTGAAAAATCTTTTACCGTTCCACAACTCGTCGTACCACCGCCACCGCCAGTAGTTTCTTTTTGGGTACTAAACTCTCCCAATTTTGAAAGTTCAGAAGAAGAACCGTCAGCACAATTAGTTTTTATGGTATAAATATAAGTCGTACCTGCCGTCAATTTTGTGACAGACAAAGTAGTCGTTTTTATATCTTTGTACTCAAAAGTAATGGGAACTGAGGGAACAGGAAGTAACTGAGAAATAGTAACATCGTAGCTTTTTACACCTTGTACACCATTCCAATAAATAGTAGCTGTTGTAGAAGTCGTAGCACCTACTTTAAAAGCAGTTACCGTTTGGCA
>JANMGN010000635.1:0-4273 GCA_031374645.1 Chitinophagales bacterium
TACAACAAAATCACTTTTTTTGTAGTCTGCTTGCCTTCCGACCAAATTTGTAACATATAATTGCCTTTTGAAATATCTTTTACATTGATTTGATTGTCAGAAGACAAATACATTTTTTTGATTTGGCGACCGTTTTGGTCAAAAAGATAGCCTTCGGCATTGTTTACGCCTTGCAACTGAATATTTAAAAACTCACTTGTTGGATTAGGAAAAACCTTTACCGAAGCATCTAAATTAGCATCAATCGTAGCAGTAGTTTCTAACGTAACTACTTTAGAACCAAGTGTTTGTCCATCTGAATTCTCTTTTCCGTCGCCATTACCATAAATCGCAGCATAGTAGAAAGTTACTTTTGGGTCAGTCAGTTTAGCGGGAGATTTCCAAGAGAAAGTCCAACTTGCAGCACCTGCTACCAATTGTGTTTTTTTAGAAGCACGAGCATACTCACGACCTCCACCTGCTGAAACAGATACGCCTGTTGCAGCTGTGAATGTTCCACATTTTGTTTCGGTAGCATCTAAGCAAGTCATTTGAAAACCTGTCGCTTTACCGTTCGTAGAAGCATTTTTTACAGTTACAGTATAAGAAGTATTTGGAGCAATTTTGTCTGGTAAACCAGTTACTGTTATTGTTCCCGTAGGTGTTCCTTTGGTGTGGCAACCTGATGAAATACAAGTAGATTCGTTAGGTGCGCCAGTGCTACCAATTGGCGGATTATCTGGGTTTACAATAGAGCTTGTAAGCATATACCAAGCGCAAGTTGCGCTAAATAATAAGTAAATAGTTTTTTTCATTTTGTGATGAAATAGTTTTTTTTAAATCGTTTTTAATTTTTATTGAAATTGTAAGTACAAACTGACAATATTAGCAGAAAGTGCGGTGCTTCTTTGATAATGTTGGTAGCGCAATTCTATTTTTGAAAAATGTTTCATACCCAAAACACCATTTAATGGTTTCCAACGAATATTTGCTCCAAAAGAGTGACTTTGTAATTTTGATAAGTCGTAGTCACTTGTGTAAAACTCGTTGGTCAATTTATGCTGACTTTTGGGCGCAAAATAACTCACACCATTTTGTCTATAATAACGGTAACTTGGTGCAATTGATAAAAACGGATTGATTTTTATGGGTGCTTCCAATTCCAAAGTATGTGCTTTTAAGCCCCATTCGTCTATATAAAAACGGTAAAATGCTCGCCCAATGACATTGTCGCCAAAGAAATAATTGGCACGAACACCAATAGGTAATTTCCAACGTTGTGTAGGCAATTTTTCTACTCGTACAGAATCTTCTGTTGTCGTATTGAAATAAACTCTTTGATAAGGCGTAGCCAATTGCCCTTTTTGTAGATTTGGCTCTACAATCAAAGAAACTTGTAGGCGTTCGTTCACAATTTGCGACAAAGCGATAGACAAATTAAAAGAATTTCGAGGATTTACGGGCAACTGACTAAATGTACGCCTCGATCCAGAAGGGTAGCCGTTTGGATAAAGGTCACTGGGTTCAGGACGGAGTTCGTCAGGCAAAATCATCCACCATTTATCAAAAAAAGCATTTGCTTTTACAGCGATTTCTGTATTATTTTCGTTGAAAGCCTTTGTGAAATTTAAACCACCGCCATAAGATTTGTAATCCCACTCTTGCGAATAAGACAAATTTCCACCAATCGTATTGCCTGTTTTTGGGTTATTTACCGAATAAAAAACAGATGGATAATAACGTTGATCGACGTAAGATTGCGAAGTTATGGTCGTCGGATCTATATTGTCCGAAGATGCCGAAGTATAAGTATCAAAACCCATTTCAAAACCAAAACTGTGTTTTCTGCCAATTTTGTCTTTTTTGCTGAGTTTTAAATCCAAGCTATTGGAAAAATCAGTCAAAAGTTCTGTACCTACACCGCCTGTCACTGCCGAATTATTACCGTCTTGATGGTAATAACTTGTGACTAAATTTACTTCTTCTATTTTTAGTTTTCGATCTTCGTAGCTGGTAGTAGTTGGTTCTTCCGTCTGCGAAAAACCTTGTATAATACTGAATAAAACAGCTAAAAATGATAATGATATTTTTTTCATAAGACTTTTTTTTAATTGAAATGGGAAGCGTATAATTTGTGCAAAAACTGATTACGAGCAATTTATAATTATTAATTTTTCATTATTAATTAGCTCTTAATTACAACCACAGCCTCCGCCCGTTTTTCCACCGTTTCCACCAGAAGCACCTTCTCGATAAAGTTGGAAAGATTGTTCAAATTTTTGCGCTTTTCGAGCTGCCAATTCCATTTCGCTGTCGTTTACGTACATTTTTTGGTATTCTTTTATAGAAGTACAAGAAGGCAATAAAATAGAAGCTATTGCGATGATTAACAGCGTTTTAAACATATTTTTTTTCATATCAAGAAATATTTATATTGTCAGAAGTATGCAGTTTATTGTTATCGTCAATGATAACACAAGCTATATTTTTCATTTGATTTATAAGACCTAATCCAACTTTTATACCCATCACGATAACAGGTGTAGTGAGTGCATCAGCAAGTTCGGCATTTGTCGTGATGATAGTTACACTTCTGATACCTGAAACAGGAAAACCAGTTTTTGGGTCGATCGTATGAGAATATCTTTTGCCATTTATCGTTACACTTTTTTCATAGTCGCCAGAGGTTGCGCAAGCCATATTAGAGATATTCATACTGGAAAAAACCTTTTTTGTATTTTCGGGAGAGGCAATTCCGACCGTCCAAGGCTTGCCATTCGGCTGATTTCCCCAAGTAACCAAATCGCCAGATGCATTTACAATACCACTTTTTACGCCATTTAGTTGCATGAGTTGTCGGGCTTTTTCGGCAGCATAACCTTTTCCGATGCCACCAAAACCAATACGCATACCTTTATTTTTCAAAAAAATAGTCTGTTCTTTTTCGTTTAAAACAACATTGCGATAATCGATGAGTTGAACGCTTGATTTTGCGGTTTCTCGGTCAGGCAAAGCTGTCATTTTGGTATCGAAATTCCAAAAACGCTTGTCCAAAGAGCCATACGTAATATCAAATGCGCCTTGTGTGAGTTGTGAAATGCGAAGCGAGCGAGCGATTAAATCAAAGACTTCTTTATCGACTTTTACAGGCAAAATGCCAGCATTTTCGTTGATAAGAAAGGTTTGACTTTCGTTATTGTAAGTAGTCAAGAGCTTTTCGATGCGTTGTATTTCAGCTATTGCTTCGTCTATACGCTCGTTTGCCCATTTTTCGTCTTCGGAAACCACATGTATTTCAAAGTGATTGCCCATTAATTTGCAGCCTCTTTTGTGCATTTTATTACTGCTTTGAAATAGAATGTTGCCACTTTTTAAAATGACAACATTCTATTTTGTATATTTTACTTTTTTGCTTTTGTTACTTCTGCTACAAAATCTTCGGGCGTAGATTTGGGCATACCGTCCCAAGTTTTTACAACTTCTCCTTTTGCATTGAGCAAAATAGTAAAAGGAAATAAACCTTTTTTGTTGTACTTCGCTGCCAATGCGTCATTTGCTTTTGTTTGCTCTTTGCTTAGTTTATTTTTTTTCAAACGAGGAAAATCCGCACGTACCAAAACCAAATTTGCGTCAGCATAATCCATAAATGCTTGGCTCGAAAAAATTTCTTTTTTCATTTTTATACAAGGTACACACCAATCTGAGCCAGAAAAGTTTAAAACTATCATTTTGCCGCTTGAAGCAGCTTCTTTTTTAGCTTTTTCTAAATCCGTAACCCAATCGCCAGCTTTTGCAACACTAACAAATGCAAAAAATGAAAATAACAGCACACTAAATGATTTCATAATTTTTAATTTTAGTTTTTATAAATACTTTTATACTGTTTAAACGTAAAGTTGATAAAAAATATTCAATAAAAAACTTAATTTTTCCTTAAAAAGGCTTAAACATCAAATAACAAGGATGAAAATGGTATTTTTTATTATGAAAATACTCTCAAACTTTTGCCAGTCAATGCTGTTTTATAAATTGTAATACCTTTTTTACCTTCATCATTTAGACCTTTTCCTGCAAGGTCAAAACGTGCAGCGTGTTCTGTACAGAAAAACTCGTTTGTTGTTTTGTTATACGTTACTTTTTTGTAGTTATCATGCGTACAAATTACCGTACAAGCATAATACGTACCATCAGTTCCAAGTGCAATCACTACTTCGTTTTTGATGATGTAATTACCTTTTGTCAAAAGTTTAGTTTCTGTATCCAAATCTACTGTGAAATCTACTGCTAACGCAGG
>JANMGN010000650.1:0-1851 GCA_031374645.1 Chitinophagales bacterium
ACTTCGTAGCCTTGTTTTTTGACGTGATTAATGACCTTTTGCGTCTGTCTTTCCACATTGTTGCCTTTCACAAGGCGTAAATCAAGCGTTACAGTTGCCATCGTAGGGATAATATTCGAGGCAAGTTTACCGACGTTCGCGCTGATAATACCATTGATATTAAGCGTTGGTAAGCTCGTTATGGATTCCAAATACGTTCGTTCGGTACTTTCCGACTGGGCAAAAGCGAGTTCTTTTTGCATCATTTTGATACCGACATTATAAAGTTATGAACAATTTATTTACGTATGGGTTATTCTTTTATAAAAAAAGAAGATATGACATATATAGAAAGAGCCGTCCGGAACGATATTATATTAAATTTATATAAATCTAATTCCAGTCAAAAGTTTATTGGCGAAATGGTCAATTTAACACAGGCAATGGTGAGTAAAATTCTCTCCAAGTATGCCCAAAATTTGCCTACGACAGTTAAGTCACCTGGTTATCAACGCCGTTTGAGCGGTGAACAACTTGCTCAACTTCCCAAATTTTTAGAGCAAGGTGCTGAATTTTATGAATTTACGGGTGCTTATTGGACTCATGATCGCGTTAAGTACGTTATCAGTAAAGAATTCAATGTAGATTATGAAGTTAAACAAGTCGGTAGAATCCTTGACTTAATTGGCTGGACTTGGCAAAAGCCTCAAAAAAAAGAAGCCAAGCAAGACTTGAAAAAAGTCGAACAATGGGTAAAAGAAGACCTCCCCGCTTTAAAAAAAAAGCCATAGAAGAGGATTATGATATTTATTATCACGATGAAAGTACGCTTCAATTGTGTGCAAATGTCATTAAAACGTATAGTCCACGTGGAAAAACACCCATTTTGGCATTTAATGACACAAAAGGCTATCAATATGTTTGTATAGCCAGTAGTATTAGTGTAGATGGAAAACTTTTTTTTCAAATAAGAGACAACTCCTTCAAGGGCTTGGGTATTATTGAATATTTGATAAGTCTATTAGGTTCAACTAAACGAAAAATTCTGCTCATTTGGGATAATGCAACTTGGCATAGCTCTCAAGAAGTAAAAGACTTTTTGAATACTGAATTAGGGCAAAGATTGTGGGTGGCAAATACGCCGCCTTATTCGCCAGAATTCAACCCAGATGAATTGGTATGGGCAAATTTAAAACGCGTGAAAATTCCAAATAGAGTAGCAAAAAATGTCAAAGAACTCAAAGTAATTGCACAAAAAGGCATGACTGAAATTCAAGAATCAGTAGATTTAGTCAAGTCATTCTTCAATAAGGACAATTTTTTTTTATAAATTATTAATGTCGGTATCAAATTAATATATCACTTAACTTATGTAAGCAACGACCAAGAACACGAGGGTCGGGTACGGTCGAAAATATTTCTTCTATGCGGTGTTTCATGACCGCAAAGGTCGAAATTTATTAGAAAAAAACATACGCAATAAGGTAGATGAACAAAATTACCTAACAATACTTTGATGCGTTTGCCCTAATGAAATTTGTGATATTTCGTTTTTACAGAATTTGCAACAATTAAACTCATTAGATTTAAATCATAATGAAATTAATAACATTTCTGTTTTGCAGAATTTGCAACAGTTAAACTCATTAGATTTAGGCAAAAACAAATTTAGTAGTATATCTGCTTTACAGCATTTACAGCAATTGAGTTCACTAACATTGTATCATAACAAACTCGAAAACATTGAAATACTAAAGCATTTGAAACAATTGACAAACTTAAGTTTAAGTGAAAATGGAATTAATGACTTACTTTTTTTACGAGATTTAATAAAGTTGAATTCATTAGATTTAAGTTACAACAAAATTTGTG
>JANMGN010000666.1:0-2588 GCA_031374645.1 Chitinophagales bacterium
ATAAAAAAATGTATCAATATTCACTACTTACTTCTTATGCAAAAAGTACAATTTATAAAATACGTCCTCCTTTTTGGCTTTTTTTTATTTTTAAATAAAAGCAACGCACAGCATTTTATAGAAATAAATATTCCAGATGCGCAAATTGTCGCAAACAAAATCACAAACGGAGATGGCGATGTGTATGGAAAAGGCGATTGGTTTTGCTCATTTACAGCAAAAATCGAAGACGATGTATTGGTAATCAATGGAAAGATTTGTTTTTCAGAAAAAGCAAATGATTTTACAACAATTGTAGGAACTTATCAGAGTAAAATAGTAGTCGCAGAGTTGCAAAAATGTAGGCATTGTGAAGTTTCGCTCGAAACGGAAACGGGTGCAGTCAGCGGTGCAAATGCTGGCGCAAGAGGTTATCAAATCTACAACGGAAGTGGAATAATAAAAAACGCAAAAATAGTTACAGATACTTTTGGTAATGATGCGGGTACTATTGGAGGTAAAATAAAATTTGTGCCGCTTAAAATAAATATTTTATGCTTATTTGCTTTAAATCTACAAATTACTTATAATCAGCTATTTATAAATATTTAATAAAAAATATATTTAAATAGTTGGGCTAAAATAATCATAATTTTTTTAAAGGGAAGTCC
Source organism: Chitinophagales bacterium (assembly GCA_031374645.1). Lineage (GTDB taxonomy): Bacteria > Bacteroidota > Bacteroidia > Chitinophagales > Saprospiraceae > CANHEE01. Next base: position 651 of record JANMGN010000666.1, read on the forward strand.
TTGTAAAATAACAACGTAACTTCCTTGCAGTCAGTTACTTATATTATTTTACGACGACAAAAAAATTACCGATTATTTCTATACGCCTACTTATAAAAAATAGTAGAATTTGTTAAAAAAATAAATTATTTTTTATATTATAAAAAAAATAAATATTTGGCACACAAATTGCAATTTATATTAATGTGTAAGTTTTGGTTAAAGGATTGTAAAATTCGTTTTTCATGCTCGTGTCAAAAGAGATACGAGCTATTTTTTTGCCTACACCTTTCCTACTTCTTTTTTAAATCCATACGGGCAATGTCTGCAACCACTTTTGCAGCAATAGCCTCTGTCTTTGTGGAATTTTTCGGTAAAAACGAAAAAGCCGTTTTCCATATAATAATCTACATTTTCAACCAATGCTGGTTTTGCTTTTTTCTCTTTGTTGCTCATTGATTTTGTTGAGTATTTGACTTGTTGAGTATTTGAGCTGCAAATATATAGAAAAACGCCTTATCTTTAAAAGACAAAGCGTTTTTTCATAAAGTAAGGAAATTTAAACCAATACTTCTACCCTATTTTTTCGTTTTTCAGCGTGTGCCATTGCTGCATCTCTGACCCAAGCTCCATCTTGATACGCCTTCGTACGAGTACGAATACGCTCCCGATTACAAGGCCCATTTCCAGCCACTACTGCCCAAAATTCTTCCCAATTTATATCTCCGAAATCGTACTGTCCTTTTTCATCATTCCATTTCAAATCTTTATCAGGAACGGTAAGCCCCAAATATTCCGCTTGTGGAACACTAATATCCACAAAACGCTGACGTAATTCGTCATTTGTGAAGCGTTTTATACGCCAACGAACCGATTGCTCGGTATTTGGCGATTCTGCATCTACTGGGCCAAACATCATCAAAGAAGGCCACCACCAACGGTTGAGCGCATCTTGTGCCATCGCTTTTTGCGCTTCCGTACCACGACAAAGCGTAAGCATAATTTCGTAACCTTGTCGCTGATGAAAACTTTCTTCTTTGCAAACACGCACCATTGCACGAGCGTAAGGCCCATAGGAAGCACGGCAAAGGGGTACTTGATTCATAATCGCAGCACCGTCCACGAGCCAGCCTATTGCACCCATATCTGCCCAACTCAAAGTCGGATAATTAAAAATACTTGAGTATTTTGCTTTTCCGCTATGTAAATCTTGCAACAAGGTATCTCGCTCAACACCAAGTGTTTCGGCTGCTGAGTAGAGGTAAAGTCCGTGTCCAGCTTCGTCTTGCACCTTTGCTAAGAGCGCAGCTTTTCGGCGCAAAGAAGGCGCACGTGTTATCCAATTCGCCTCAGGCAACATTCCAACTATCTCAGAATGAGCATGTTGTGAAATTTGACGAATAAGCGTTTTGCGGTATTGTTCGGGCATCCAATCTTGCGGCTCGATTTTTTGGTCGGCTGCAATTTTGGCTTCAAATTGTTGTTCGGCTGTCATTTCTTTAAATTTTTAGAATTTAGAACTCTTTTTTAATAACAAAAATAAAACACCATTGTTCAAGGAAACGCAAGTATTTATGCGCAAAAAAGGCTTTCGTAGCGTATGCGTCGAAAGCCTGTATATCAGTTAGGACTGAATTTTTTGCTATAATACTAAACGTGGTTGGCTTAGGAGATTGCATAACCAATTTTCCTACTGCAAAGATGTAGTTTTATTTTGAAAAAAACTAACAAACGTTAGTTAATTTTTTTATAAAATTTAAAATTTTCGACGAAAGTAAAAAAAAACATTTTGCACAGGTCTTAATTGCTTATTGCCAACAATTCTACTTCAAAAATCAACGTTGAGTTCGGTGCGATGTGCATACCTACTTGCTCGTTTCCGTAAGCCATATCGGCAGGTACATAAAAACGGAATTTGCTCCCTATTGACATCAATTGTACGCCAACTTGCCAACCCAA
>JANMGN010000680.1:0-2967 GCA_031374645.1 Chitinophagales bacterium
CCAATTTCACTTCAGTATAACACCAGGAAAAGCATTGTATTTTTCACACGGTTTTGGTATTACATACAAAGAACGAACTGGCATTATTCCACCTGCGGGCGTGGACGTAATTTTGGTTGCGCCAAAAGGTTCTGGAACGAGTTTGCGTCGTTTATTTTTAGAAGGTCGTGGTTTAAATTCGAGTTATGCGATTTTCCAAGATGCTACTGGCAAGGCATTTGAGCGTGTTGTAGCGTTGGGAATTGGCGTTGGTTCAGGTTATTTGTTTGAAACAGATTTCCGAAAAGAAGTCTATTCTGATTTAACAGGCGAACGTGGTACTTTGATGGGTGCTATACAAGGTATTTTCGAAGCACAATACCATGAATTACGCCATCGTGGACACTCGCCAAGCGAAGCGTTCAACGAAACGGTAGAAGAATTGACGCAATCTTTGATGCCTTTGGTCGCTGAAAATGGCATGGATTGGATGTATGCTAATTGCTCTACGACTGCACAACGTGGTGCATTGGATTGGAAAAATAAATTCCGTGATGCAGTCGCTCCAGTTTTCAAAGATTTATACGATGAAGTGGCAGCTGGAAACGAAGCTCAACGTTCGATTGATAGTAACTCTCAATCGGATTATCGTATGAAATTAGATGCTGAGTTGTCTGAGTTGAGAGATAGTGAAATGTGGCAAGCGGGCAAAGTTGTTAGAGGTTTAAGACCTGAGCGAAATTAAAGTATTTTACAAAAATAAAAAAACGTAACGACAAGATTGTCGTTACGTTTTTTGTTTTTAGATAAGAATAAAAATAAGTATTTACAGAACCTTATTTTGCTCTGGCAAAAACTTTTTTCAAAAGTGCCGTAGTTCGTTCGATAGGATTTTCACGAATGTCGTTTTCTTTTTGTTCTACCATCGAAAATAAGCCTTTTAGAGCTTCACTCGTAACATAATCGTCTAATTTAGGATTTACTTTTTGCTGCGTAAAAGGTATTTTATTATAGACACCCACTGCATCGCCCCAATATTTGCGTGCTTGGAACTTATCCAAAGATTCTATAATCACAGGATTAAATTCTGCATACAAACTCTGATATGTCTTTTCTTTTAGATAAGAAGTCGCTGCTCCTTTCCCGCCCGTCAAAATTTGCCAAGCATCAGCAAAAGACATTTGTTTGATAGCTGCTACAAAAATAGGTTTAGCTTTCGAGGCAGCATCTTCCGCACCTCGATTGAGTTTTTCTAAAATAACATTCTCCACTTGGTCAAAGCCAGGTATTCCTTGTAGTTTTTCTGTTACTTTGCGTGCCTCGGGCGGCAATAAAATTTTGTAAGGACTTTTGAAATAGCCATCTGTTGCAGAAAGCACATCAGCACCTTTGCTGATTCCGAGCGACAATGCTTCTTTTAGTCCGCCACCAACCTCTTCGTTCGTAGGATTTTGACTATTCAAAACCGTATCAACGGTGCTTTGAAAAGTCTTCGGATCGCAAGAAGTAAGTGTAAATACGCCAATACTCAAGGCTGTTATTATTAATTTTTTCATTTTAAAATTTGTTAAAAAATATTTTTGTTTAATTTTTAGGTTCATCCATGATTTTGGCGAAATAGATTTATTGCGCTCTATAAACCCGTGAGGTATTGAAGACCTCACGGGTTTTACCGTGAAAATTCCGCCAAAATCATGGATGAACCAATTTTTAAAACTTAAATCCCCAACTCAAATTAGGTATAATTGGAAAAATACTCACTTGTTTGTAAGCTGTTTTTTGTTTTACGTCATCATAGCCTTCATAGACAAAAAACGGATTTCTACGATTGTATGCATTGTATGCACCCAAATTCCAGATAGATTCAAAGCGTTTTTTCTTCTTTTTGTATTCGATACCAATATCCATGCGGTGATAAGCATTCATTCTGTACGCATTTTTTGTAGAGGGCTGCGAAATGCTATTACCGCTAAAAAAATTATTTGTTATACTGGCTACACCTTTTGTAGTCTTGGTTACGTCATCGTAGTAGTTTTGCCAAGGATTGTAGCTTTCTGGTAAGGTATAATTTTGGTTTGTAAGAGAAAATGCGTTTCCTGTGCCATAAACCCAAGTGCCACTAATTGCCCAACGTTTGCTAATCTGATAGTTTGCTACGATTTCTATATCGTGGCGACGGTCGTAGCGAAAAGGAAATGTTCGTCCAGCATTTATTTCAGGAAAATTACGATTATTCCAGCTTAGCGTATAACCTATCCAGCCATTCAAACGACCTTTTTTCTTTTGTACTAAAAATTCAGCACCATAAGCAGTACCTGTTCCTTGCGTAACTTTTGTTTGCCAATCTTTGTTAAATCCTAAAAACGACTGACCAGGTTTGTATGCCAATACGTTTTTCATTTTTTTATAATAACCTTCGAGTGAAAATTCGTACTCGTCCCAAAGTGTTTTTGCCACACCTACCGCTAATTGCCAAGCATCTTGCGGTTTTACACGAGAGGTACTCGGCACCCAAAGGTCAGAAGGCAAACCTAAGCCTTCATTGGTCAAAAGATTGATGTATTGGCGCATGGTACAAAACGATGCTTTTACAGCTATACTATTGGAAACCAAGTAGTTAAGTCCGATACGTGGCTGCAAAGAAGTATAAAATGAACTATCTACATCAAAACCAGAAACGTGCAAACCTATGTTAGCTTTTAGTGCACCAAACTTTAAATCATCTTCAAAATACAAGGCATATTCGTTGGCAAAAAGTTTTGAAGAACCCAAAGTAGTATCAATACCGCTATTACCTTCTGTGAATTTGAATTGTGTTGCACCAGGATTATAAGTGTGATTCGTAGCACTTGCTCCAAAACGAATGTAATGATTGGTATTGGGAACATAGTCAAAATCCACTTTTGCGGCGAAATCTTTGATTCCAGAAGTGTAACGGGCTACAAAAGAATCAAGACTATCCTTTGCGCTAAACTTTGAATCAGATTC
>JANMGN010000714.1:0-2714 GCA_031374645.1 Chitinophagales bacterium
TTGTGAAATATTTTTTATTTTTAATACTTTTTGTTTTAATTTTTTTTTAAATAGATGCAAAATACTTTAAGGATGTGGCTACAATTTTTTTCAAAGTAAAAAATCAACTTCCTATTTTGCCTAATTATCTAAAAATTCCAAGCAAACTATACTATTTTTTGTACCTTTGCTCGCAAATAACTATCAGCGATTTATGACAGAAAATTTTGAAACCTTAGCTATACGGACGCAATCAGCACAAACTGATTTTAGAGAACATTCTACTCCGATTTATATGACATCAAGTTTTACATTTGATGATGCAGAACAAGCTCGTGCGCTTTTTTCGGACGAAATACAAGGCAACATTTACACTCGTTTTTCTAATCCTAACAACAACGAGTTTGTAGAAAAAATGTGTTTGCTCGATGGCGCAGAAGATGGCATCGCAACGGCTTCTGGAATGTCCGCAATTTTTACGGCTGTTGCTGGTTTGCTCAAAACAGGCGACCATATTTTGGCAGCTCGTGCCGTTTTTGGTTCTACACATCAGTTGCTAACGCTGATTTTTCCGAAATGGGGAATTACTCATTCTTATGCAGAACTCGATAATCCCGAAGGTTGGAAAAAACTGATACAGCCCAATACCAGACTGATATTGCTCGAAACGCCAAGTAATCCAGGTTTAGATATTATCGACCTTGATTTTTTAGGCGCATTGGCTAAAAAATACAATTTAATTTTATGTATAGACAACTGTTTTGCAACACCTTATATTCAAAAACCTATCAAACATGGTGCGCATTTGGTAACTTATTCGGCTACAAAGTTTATTGATGGACAAGGGCGTACAATTGGTGGCGTAATAGTTGGCAACAAAGATTTAATCAAAGAAATACGTTTTTTTGCACGTCATAGTGGTCCTTCTTTGTCGCCTTTTAACAGTTGGGTGCTTTCTAAAAGCCTTGAAACATTAGCAGTAAGAATGGATAGACATTGCCAAAACGCCTTGTCTATTGCTCAAAAATTAGAACAACATCCGATGATTGCTTGGGTAAAATATCCTTTTTTGCCAAGTCATCCGCAGTACGAAATTGCCCGAAAACAAATGACACAAGGCGGCGGTATCGTTTCTTTTGAGCTCAAAGGCGGGCTGCAACAAGGTATTCGTTTTATGAATGCACTTAAAATGATTTCTGTGACTGCAAACTTAGGCGATACTCGTACGATTGCTACACATTCGGCTTCTACGACACACTCTAAATTGACAGAACAAGAACGACTTGCCGTTGGTATTAACCCAGGAATGATACGTATTTCGGTAGGTTTAGAACACGTTGATGATATTATGAATGATATTTGGCAAGCGATAGAAGCGTAATTTTTTATTCAGAAATTAAAAAAAGCATAAACCACAGTGAAGTGATTTATGCTTTTTTTATTTTAAATACTTACTTTTTAATCATTGCGCAAAAGCGAAACATCGCCTTTTAATATTTTTTTGATACCATCCAAAAACTCGACTTCTATGGCGTACGTAAATACGGCACTGTTCATTTCTTTTCCTTTGTACGAACCGTCCCAACCACGTGTTGCTTCGAGCGATTGCGCTCTTGTAAAGTTCAAATCTTCGTAAACTACATCGCCCCATCTGTCATAAATACGGAAAAAATTAACTTTTACCGCACCAAGACCAAGGAAAGGTCGGAACAAATCGTTTGTGCCATCAGTACCTGGCGAAAAAGCCGTTGGAACAAAAACCTCTCGTGGTGTGGAAACAATAATCAAAATATTGTCTGTTGCAGAGCAGCCATTGAAGTCAAAAACAGTCACTGTAAAACCAGTAGTTACTTTTGGTTTCGCAATAGCAAACTGACAAGTATCGCAGCTCAAATATTTTGCATTCGTCCATTTTATGGCTTTCATCTGGAAATCAGCCACAGGCGTAATCACGACGCTATCGCCAAAAGTAATTTGCTTGTCTTCGCCCAAATCTACGCTTATTGCTTTGCCGTCTTCTATTGTTACTTGGTCAGAAACAGCACAACCATTGGCATCTTTAATCGTAAGCGTATAAACTCCCGTATTTAAACCATTGATATTGAACGGCTTAGCACCAACATTAGAAAAATTAAGGTTGTCCGTAGAATAAGTGTATCCTCCTGAGCCACCTACAATATCTGTCAAAATAATACTACCTTTTGGTGTACTCGAACAAAGTGGATTTTGCGCTTTAAAAGCAACACTTATTTTTTGCGCTTGTTTTATGTCAATAGAATCAACTGCAACACAACCAACCGCATCAGTAGCAGTAACAAAGTATTTACCAGCTTTTAGGCGGTCAATATCACTACCTGTAAAACCAACAGACCATTTGTAAATGTATGGTTGCGAGCCTTGTGAAGCTGTAGCTTTCGCAGAACCATCGTCTTTTCCGTTACAAGAAACACCAAAACCATTGAAATTAGCGACAGAAACGGCTAATTTTACTTCATTTATATTTACAGTCGTTGCACCTAATGTAGTGCTGCATAATCCGTTCGGAATACTCGTGCTTTTTATGGTATAAGTTGTTTTTTTAGAAGGCGAAACAGAGATTTTTTCTCCATTTTGAATATTTTTTAAATCAAAAGAATTTCCATTATCGTCTTCATAAGTAAGGTCAAAATTACCTACAAAACCAATTGTTTTTACGGTCAAATCTGTACTTTGTCCTTTACAAATTGCACCTGCGC
>JANMGN010000744.1:0-2782 GCA_031374645.1 Chitinophagales bacterium
GCAATTTACAAAAGATGTTGCTTTGGCAGCCACTCAAAAAGAAATTGATGAGGAAGAAAAAAAGTTTAAAAAACAAGAAAGCAAGCTCAAAAATACAGTAGGCGACAAAGAAGATTTATTGAAAAATATCGAAAACTACAAGGCGAAAATCAAAAAAGCCGAAGACGATATTATCAAAAATGATCAAAGCCAAAAAGAGCAACAAAAAGCAATAGAAGACCAAAGAGAAGTGATTAAAAAAGCACAAAAAAAATTGGAAGAAATCAGTAAAGCATAATTGGAATGATGAATTTCGTTGTTCCTAAATAAATTTATGCAGTTATGAAAATGCTTAAATTAGACTATTTCTAATTTAAGCATTTTTTATGTAAAAAACTGACTATCAGTTATTTATATTTTTAATTATTCATTTTTAATTATTCACTACTACTTTTCAGGAGCTTCGCTTGCGTCACCATCAAGGTCAATTCCATCTGTCCAGTAGGACATTTGTCGCATAATCCATGCTTGTTTTTTACGAATATACCCCGAAGGATTTGTAGCCGAATACTCTCTTGGATTAGGTAAAATAGCTGCCAAAAGCGCCGCTTCACGTGGCGTAATGTCTTTGGCGTGTTTCCCAAAATAGGTCAGACAAGCTGCCTCTGCGCCAAAAACGCCATCGCCCATTTCTATTACATTGAGGTAAGATTCCATGATGCGTTTTTTGCTCCAAAAAGTTTCTATCAAGAGTGTAAAATAGACCTCAAAACCTTTGCGGATAAAATTTCTACCTTGCCACAAAAATACATTTTTTGCCGTTTGTTGGCTGATTGTACTTGCGCCGTGAATAGGTTTTCCTTTCTTTTTTAGTTTTTTATTTTGCACAATTGCTTTCTCAATCGCATCAATATCAAAGCCGCTATGTTCCTCAAAGTGTTGGTCTTCGGAGCAAACTACCGCCAAAACCAAATGCTCAGAAATATCCTCTATCGGCACCCAATCTTTTTGAAAATGATACGGTTTTGCATCAGCTTCACGTGTTTCAAAATAACGTCCTGCCATCAAGAAGGTAGCAGGAATAGGCACAAATCTAAACAAAAACACTAAAAAAAGACTAACAGCAAAAAATCCAATACTGATGCGCATGCTCCAATACATGATTTTTTTTACAATAGGATTATCCTTAAACGACATATAATTTGATTTTTTGTTGCAAAGATATGCTTTTTTTTGTTGAAGAGAAAATTGTTAATTATATTTTCACTTTCACTTTATTTTGCATCTTAAACATAAACAAAACCTTTTAGTGGGATTAGTCGAATTTTTAATAATTCTCTTGCATAAATGAAATAAAATCGTTATATTTGTATATTATTTTAAAAAACAATTTCTTTAATTTTTAAAATTTATGCAAAAATGAAAAAAAATTTGCTTATTGCTATTGCGTTAGCCATAGCCTTTTCTGCTTTCTGGTCTTGCGGCGATGCGTTTTACGACCCATCAAAAAACCCGAATAATGCTCAACTTGTTTTTCAAATTGTAAGCCCTATGATTCAAATTGGAGGTAAAGAGTCGCTGACTGGTCAGTCTATTATGGGTATTTGGGGATACCATGAAGATAGTATTCGATTTAGAAAATCAAGTAGGCTTCTAAATATTGCTGAAAGAGTTAGTATTAATAACTCCGGGGAAGTTACTTTTTATTTTGTAGAAGAATCAGACCTAAAACATGATGTTACTTACTCGAATACGCTCTACATTACCTACCCTATGTCGAGTAAGAACAAACTTCCTTATGATGGGCAAACGGATTCTGTAAAATGTGAGTACCATGTTGTTATCAGAAAGGGTGAGCCAAGGATAGACAAATACAAATTTTATTATAATGATAGCTTATATACAAATTCCACTAAATTCACTAAAAATTAATAAATTAAAATTATTTTAATATGAAATATATACATACATACATACATACATAATATGTTGTTTGATGATGTTCCCTTTTGTAGCCCAAAGCCAAGAAGGACAAGCAGCACAATGCGCTGACATACAACTCACACCAGAAGAGTTCACGCAACTTCCTTATTTCGGACTTAGCGAGTCTCAACTTTCCGCTTATTCCGCTCAATTACAAGCATATACTGACGATGCGAGCCGAAGTTCCTCCGCTTGTGGCTCTGATAACAATTATATCTATATGCCTATCTTTATTTTTGACCATACCGAAAAAGGACTAAGTCAAGCTCAAATAGATAGATTGATAGCTATTACCAATGATGTTTATGCAGATTTAGGTTTAAAATTCAGGTTTTTTACCTCATGTCATGGAGTTGCTTCTAATTCGCCTTTGGCTACTGTTGTCCCCTTCACTGCTCCTTTTCAAATTCTATACCCTAATGCACCTGGCTCTATTAATCTGCATATTGTAGAAAAGGTAATAGATGCAGGTGGCTATTACAATATAACAGGAAATAATATTGTGATACCTCTTTCAGCGGTGCCAAATCTTACTAATCTTTTTGACCCTGAAAAACAGCCAAGTACTCTTGCACACGAATTAGGTCACTTTTTTGGCTTATTGCTGCATACGCATGCTTTTGCAATAGACGCTGATGGACCTACTAATGTATGTTTCAGAGAACCTGTGAGCAGAACAAAAGTATTCAATCCTTTTTCACTAATCCCTATATGGGGAAGCAGTGTATGTTTGACACCTAATATTATAAATTTATTTATAGGCAGAAAAATGTGTGAAGTAACAGGCGACTGTTTATGCGATACTCCTGCAGATCCTCGC
>JANMGN010000761.1:0-3529 GCA_031374645.1 Chitinophagales bacterium
ATGGGTGTTTTGCCAGGCAAATTAGACACGTCTAATCATCCTGCATATCAACAAGAATGGGCTCCTTCAATTTTAGATAGAATTACTAGAATGTATGATAGAGATAAAAATCATGCATCTATTATTATTTGGAGTTTGGGAAATGAAGCTGGAAATGGTGTTTGTTTCAAAGCAGCCTACGAAGCAGTTAAAAATCTTGACCTTTCTCGACCTGTTCAGTATGAACGTGCAGAACTCGAAGACAATACCGATATTTTGTGTCCGATGTATGCTTGGGGCGATGAGCTGACGGATATGATTAAAAAAGACACCAAAAACCGTCCATTAATTCAATGCGAATATGCTCATGCGATGGGCAATAGCGAAGGAAATTTTCAAGAATATTGGGATTTATACCGTTCAAATCCAAGATTTCAAGGTGGTTTGATTTGGGATTGGGTGGATCAAGGAATAAAGAAAATAACACCTGCTGGCGATACGATTTGGGGCTACGGTGGTGATTGGGGCGGTGTGAAAAGTGACCAAAATTTTATGTGCAATGGTCTGGTTTCTCCTGACAGACGCTGGAATCCTCATGCGCACGAAGTCAAAAAAGTCTATCAAAATGTTTTAATTAGTGGAAAAAATGCTCGTGCTGGCGAAATAGAAATTATGAACGATTATTTTTTCACTAATTTGAATTTTCTTTACATGGAATGGACGCTCATGGCTGATGGTGTCGTGGAAAGCAAAGGGCGTATAGATGATACCAATGTTGAGCCTCGACAAAAAAGAAATTTTGTAATTCCGTTTCAGATGCGTGACCGTACAAAAGAATATTTTTTGAATATATCTTTTAAAACAAAAGATATAAGTAACACTTATGCAAAAGATTACGAATTGGCTTTTGAACAATTTGATTTAGAAACGACGAAAAATATTACAAAGATAAATACGAATAGCAATGCTGGCTTGCGTTTGACAGTTGCTGACGACAAAATCGTACAGGTAGATAGTCGTGATTTTTCTTGTACGGTGGACAAACTGACAGGAATGATAAAAACCTATCAGTACAAAGGCAAAGAGATGATGAAAAACGGTATCGTTCCAGATTTTTGGCGACCTATGACCGATAACGATTTCGGTTGTGGCTATCCTAAAAAATTAAAAATTTGGCGCACAGCTGGCGAGGACAAAAAAATTAAAAATGTAAGCTCAACAGTCATCAGTAATGACGAAGTTTTGGTAACAGTTGATATGGATTTTATAAGTGTAAATGCTTCTTATTCAATAGATTATAATTTTTTTGGTAATGGATCTGTCAAAGTAAGAGCGACTTATAAACCCAAAGGAACAAAGCAACCTGATATGCCTGCTTTCGGTATGCGTTTTGTGATTGATGGCGATTTTGAAAATATGCAATGGTACGGCAGAGGACCACAAGAAAGCTATTGGGATAGAAAAACAGCTGCAAAAGTAGGTCGCTATTCGAGCACCATAAAAAATGATTTGCACCCTTATATTCGTCCGCAAGAGGTAGGAAATAAGACAGATATACGCTGGTTGGCACTTTCAAAACCAAGCGGCGAAGGCTTTTGTTTTATTGGTCAAAATGAATTAAATATTTCAGCTAATCACTTCATTATGAGTGATTTAGATGCTGGCGAAGCTAAACATAATACGCACTGGGGCGAACTAAAACCACGTGATTTGACTACTGTAAATATTGATTACAAACAAATGGGATTGGGTGGTATAGACAGTTGGTATTCTCAACCTTTGGAGAAATATCGCTTACCTGCCAACCAAAATTATTCTTATCAGTTTGTGATTCGTCCGTTCGGAAAAGGCGATAATGTAGAAAATTTCTGGAAGGAGAAATATTAGGTAAAATGATGAAAATTATAGCTTTGTTTGTTTATCTTTCTAAAATCAAAAACGCTTGTAGGTATTTCTCTACAAGCGTTTTTTTAATTTACAGAAATTACTTTTTCAATCTCGCACAAATTAGCATTTTTTTAACCAAAGGTTTTAGTTCATTTGGTGCATTATAATTGTCAAAAACAACCGATTCGTACTTACCTCTTGAGGTCGTAATAGTAAAATGAGAAGCACAACCAGCATCTGACTGATTGCCTTTACTTGGTGCTTTGAGTTGGTTTATTTTTTTCAAATCTATTTGCTGCACAATATTTTTGAATATTTGCCAATCTTTTTTAGATAGTTTTGTGTGCTCTTCTTTGGGCGAAATACCACTTTGTTTGACATCTACACTATTTTTGTCCATTACGACTGTTTCTTGAAATCCACGTGTTCCTGAAAAAAATTCTATTTTTTTGAGCATCACTTTTTTTACTTGTACTTGAGCAAAAGTGGAAAAAGTAAGTAAGATAATGAAGCAAATTGTAAAATTAAGGCGTAAGAGTTTCATATTGTGTATGATGTTTTTATAAATTTTGTTTGTCCGCAAAGATAAAATAAAAAAATGGGACACTGTATTATAGTGTCCCATTTTTTTATTTATGGATAAATTTATTTGTTATGTATCAGTTTTCACTGATTTTGTTAAAACTTTGTTTTAATCCTGCGCACAAGTAGGCGTATAGAAATAATCGGTAATTTTTTTGGCGTTGTAAAATAACATAAGAAAGCCCCATCCCGACCTTCCCCAAAGGGAAAGGAGAAATTAAGGAAGTTACGTTGTTATTTTACAACGACTTCCCTTTAAAAAAATTATGATTATTTTAGCCCAACTACTTAGCTAAGTGTTTACAAAAATCTATCGTAACTGGCTCAAATCCAACGCTTTATCTAACGATGTTAAAGGTATGGTAAAATCTGTTGGCCCTGCTGCGTAAGAAGCAACCTCATAAGAAGCGTAGCTAAAAACAATACCTTTGCCGTCTTCTGAAAGAGAGTAAGTTACTGGAAGTCGTAGTTTTTTGGTATTTTCGTCCATATAAAAACCTTCACTTTCCAAGGAAAGTTTGCTGTCAATTTTTCGTTCTGCTCTAAAACTCTCTTCTATTATTTGCTGAAAAGCATTTTTATCTTTAATCAATGCCGAAAGTGGAATACATTTCCCACTCTGTTTATCAAAAACAAAAGTAGCAATATTTGTATTCGGATGTGCACCACCTGTATAATAATATTCTCCGATAGTGATGCAAACTACCTTTTCATTTTGTCCTGAAACTTTTGCATCTGCTTCAAAATCGTAACTTAAGCGCATCTGCTCCTTCGGAAATAATTTTTTTTGCTCTCCAACAAACGCATCAAAAGAGGTTCTGAATTTTTTCACGGCAGCCTTAATATCAAAATTTTCGATTGTACTTTCCTCCGTTAGGCTTTGTAAAGTAAAAGAAATTGACTTTTGAATACTGTCGTTTATAGCTGCACAAAGAGCTGGATTTCCTCCTTCTGCCACTACATAGTCGATTTTTGCGGCAAAAGTAACCAGTGAATCTTGCTTGTATTCTTCCGTAATTTCTTGCTGACTAAATTTCAGAGCAGCAGATGGAGTTGTATTTTTACAAGCTAAAAGAACAAC
>JANMGN010000850.1:0-3072 GCA_031374645.1 Chitinophagales bacterium
GAGTACGCAAGAAAAAGTGAGCAGTTGGTACATAGGAATACTAAATGTGTTGCTCTCTTTTCTCATGTTTTACCAAATACAGTTGTACAGCGATATGTTGCTACAAGTATATTTTTTAATAACTAATTTAATAGGATGGTATCTGTGGACACATCCGAAAAAAGGTTTAGAAAACAAAAATAATCAACTCAAAATCAGCGTTTTAAATAATGAGGAAAAGATAATTTATGGTTTAATTATTTTTTTAGGAACTATTTTTTGTGGCTTTTTCATAGGACATATTCACGAATTATTTCCTGTTTTTTTTCAAAAGCCAGCCGCATTTCCTTATTGGGACACCTTCGTGATGGTCGCAAGTATTGTAGCTCAATACCTACTCACTAAAAAAAAATTGGACGCTTGGGTACTTTGGATAATAGTAGATATTGTTGCAACCGTTATTTATTTCCAAAAAGGCATCTTACTGTATGGTATAGAATATTTTGTTTTTTGCGCCGTAGCAGCTTACGGATTTTGGAAATGGAAAATAAGTGCCAATCAAAATGTTAAACAATTGTGAATTATAAATTATTTTCAATAGTAATAAAACGCTAATTTTAAAATACTTTTATTTTCAACTTATTAAAAATCAATGTTTTACATATTTAAAAATAAATAATTTACAATAATTATAAATCCACTTTCCGACGAACTATTTTAATTTTTTTCAATATTTCAATATTTTTATCGCTTATGTATTACCTTTGCCAAAACATTTTTCTGATTAAATATTTCAATGAAAAAAATTACGTATCTTCTCTGTTTTATGTTGTTTGCAACACTTTCATTTGCGCAACAAACCATCAAAGGCACTATTATAGATGCCGAAACTAAACAACCGCTACCCGATGCTCTTGTAAAAATCTTGGACAGTAAATTTTCTGTTCGGACAGACGAGAAAGGTCAATTTCGTATGGTAAAAGTTCCAAAAGGTAAAAAAACAATTGTTATTAGCCTAAAAGACCATAAAACCATCACTCAAGAAATAGACAGCAACGAACCTTTGGTAAAATTAGGAAAAATCGAATTGGGTAAACCTGATGTTTTACCTGATGCAATCCAAACAATTATTTTGGACAATGAAGACAGTAACTCAGAAACCTCTGAAGAGCAAAACATTGCCTCACAATTAGGCACTTCACGAGATTTATTCAGTCAATATTCTAACTATTCTTGGTTTCCCGCACGTTACAGAGTTCGTGGTTATCTTAGTAATTATAATGAAAGTTTTGTGAATGGAGTACCATTTAATGACCTGAATGATGATCGTGCGCCTTTTAGTGAATATTCTGGTTTGAACGATGTAACTCGTAGAAATAGACAAGATTATCAAGGACTTAGTCCAAATAACTTTGCTTTTGGAGACTTAGCAGGTTCAAATAATCTTGATACACGTGCTTCCTATCACCGTAAGCAAACACGTGTATCCTATATGAATGCAAATCGTAATTTCAGCCACCGTTTAATGGCTACTTATTCGACAGGGCTGACACCTAAAAATTGGGCTTTTACGGCATCAGGATCTCGTCGTTGGGCGCAGGAAGGTTACGTAACAGGCACTTTTTATGATGCTTACTCTTATTTTGTTTCGGTGGATAAAGTTTTGGGTAATAACCACGTTTTGAATTTAACTATTCTTGATGCACCAACAAAAAATGCAAATGGTGGAAATACAACTCTTGAAATGGTTAATTATTCAGGTGACAAATACTACAATCACAATTGGGGTTACCAAAATGGTAAGAAAAGAAATTATGCTGTAAATAATCGTCAAGCTCCTACCGCTATTTTGCGTCATGACTTTAAAATAAATGAACATTCTAATCTGACTACTTCTGCCTCTTTTCAGTTAGAAAGTAACCACAGAGGAGCAATAGAATGGATTAACGCTCGTGACCCAAGACCAGATTATTACTCTACCGTACCAAGTGGTTTTGATGATGAATATCAACGCCAAAAAGGGATAGAGCTGTTTACAAGTAGTGAAGCCGTCAGACAAATAGATTGGGATTATTTATATCAAACAAATTATAAAAATATACAAACCGTTAATAATACAACTGGCAAACGAGCGCAATATATGCTTTTTGATAATGTAACAAATACAAAAGAAGCAAGCCTTTATAGCAATTACCAAAATACCGTTAATGATCATTTGCAATTGTCAGGAGGTGCTGCTTATCGTTATTTCCAAAGTGAAGATTATCGCCAATTGACAGATTTACTTGGAGCAGACTATTCAGTGGACATAGATAAATTTGCAGATCGTGATCCAAATCGCCCTACTGATACTTTATTTTCTCAAAATGATATTGGCAGACAAAATCGTATTTTAAAAGTTGGTGATAAATTTGGTTACGACTATAAAGTAAATGTACAAAATGCTTATTTATGGGGACAAAGTGCTTGGTCTTACAATCATTTTGACTTCTTTTTAGCTGCCAAAGGCTCTACAACAAGTTTTTTTCGTGAAGGTCTAAACCAGAATGGTCGCTTTCCTACCAATTCTTTGGGAAAATCAGCAGTTGGGACTTTTTTAAATTATGGTGTAAAAGGTGGCCTTACATATAAACTTAACGGACGTAATTATTTCAATTTTTATGCAGGTTATACAACAAAAGCTCCAAATAGCCGTGACGCTTTTCTTTCTCCTCGTACACGTAATAGTTTGGTGCCTGATTTGAAAAGTGAAAAAATACTAAGTGGAGAAGTGGCCTACAACTATCGTTCACCTATGTTTTCAGCTCAACTAACTGGTTATTATACGCTTTTTAAAGATAAAATAAAAGCATCAACCTTTTATTCTGATGAAGACCAATCTTTTGTTAATTACGTAGCACAAGGCTTAGATATGCGTCATTCAGGCGTAGAATTAGCTGCAGAATATAAATTGACTTCACAGTTAGAAGTCTTTGTAGCTGGTGTTTTGAGCCAAAGTTTGTACTGGTCACGACCAACAGCAATCGCAACACCTGATAATGGCATTACTTCCAAGCAAAGTAATTTGAATGGTCAAACAGTTTATATAAAAGG
>JANMGN010000821.1:0-2847 GCA_031374645.1 Chitinophagales bacterium
ATAACCATGTGACCGAAAATTTTGAAAGGAAACAAATGCATAGTGCTATATTTGAATACTACCAACATAAATTGAATAATAAAAGTAAATAACATAAAAATGAGTTTAGATAATTTTATTACCCAACTAGAAGAAGTTTTCGAGCGTGACAACGGCTCTATGCACGCACATGAACCATTTCGTGACTACGATGAGTGGGATTCTATCACACTTCTAACACTTATCGCAATGCTTGAAGATGAGTACAGCGTCACTATTCCGAGAGCAAAATTCGAGGCAATGGTAACCATTCAAGATATGTTTGACACCGTAAAAAAACTCAAATAAAATGGCAATTATCAAATACAAAGGCGTTGGTATCACAGGTGTTGCCGCTTGTGTACCCAAAAATATCAGTCGAAATGACAATTTAGGCGATTTAATTCCGCCTGAAGAAGTCCAAAAAGTGATAAATAACATTGGTATTGTTGAAAAACGCTTTGTCGATGAAGGCACTACACCTTCTGACCTTTGTTTTGAGGCTGCCAACCGTTTGCTTGATGATATGGCAATTGATAGAAGTTCTATCGATATGGTACTTTTTATGTCGCAATCGCCAGACCACAAAATTCCTGCAACAGCTCCTTTGTTGCAAACTCGTTTGGGTTTGCCCAAAACTACAGCTTGTATGGACTTGAGTTTGGCTTGCTCGGGCTATGTTTACAGTCTTTCCACGGCTTTTGCTTTTGCAAGCCAAGAAGGAATCAATAGAGTATTGGTTTTAGATGGAGAAACATTTTCACGCATCGTATCTCCAAAAGACAAAGTAAATGCTCCACTTTACGGTGATGCAGGTACAGCAACTTTAGTTGAAAAAGGCGACTTTGGTACTGCTCAATTTACGCTCTATACAGATGGTTCGGGGCAAGATGCCATAAAAATTACAGCAGGTGGCGCACGCTGCCCAGCAACTCCTCAAAGCGTAGTATCGCAAGAACGTGAAGAAGGTAATTTTCGTACCGACCACGAAGTCTATATGGATGGTATGGAAGTTTTTAATTTTACACTACGAGTTGTTCCGACGAGTGTTAAAGAAGCACTTTCTCTTAGCGAAAATACAAATGATACTATTGACCATTTCATTTTTCATCAAGCAAATAAATTTATGATTGATTTTTTTGTAAAAAAATTAAAAATAAATCCTGAAAAAGTCCCAATTTCGCTTGATACCTTCGGAAACGTAAGCTCTGCAACTATTCCTTTAACCATTGCTTCTCGAATGAAAGAAGCACTGCTTAGTCAAAATAAAAAGATATTAATGAGTGGCTTTGGCGCAGGTTTGTCGTGGGCAACCGCAGTTTTAGACTTAAATAACTGCCACGTAAGCGATTTGGTAGAAATATAAAAGCTATGACATTTCATCACATTGGCGTTGCCACACTAAATATAGAAGCATCAAGTTTAGCTTATGCACTACTTGGCTACCAGGTCGGATTAAGTATTTATGACCCAAAACAAAAAGTAAACCTTTGTTTTTTGGAAAAAGAAAATGCACCAACCATATAACTCTAGTCACAAACAGAGGAGGCTTCGACCGTTAATAATATTTTTAAAAAAAATGGTACGACACCGTATCACACCTGTTTTGAAGTAGAAGACATTGAAAATCAAATACTTGTACTTAAAAAAAGTAAATTTATGGTCGTTGTAAAACCCATAGAAGCAATCGCTTTTGACAATCGTAGAGTAGCATTTTTATTCAATAAAGATGCAGGATTGATTGAATTATTGGAAAAAGCAAATAAAAAAATCTAAAAAAGTTGCATGGATTACTACATTTATAGAAACTTTACGGTAGAAAATTTATTTAAAGGCGTAAATACACTTTGTAGCGGATATGGTGATATTTCTGAAATCCCTGATAGTGCAAAGGCATTTATTTGGTTTTATCTGCCACCTATCAAAATGAATAGGCAAGAAATTTTGGATGAAATAAATGATTTTCAACAAAAATTTCAATTGCTTTTCAGTCAAATTCCAATACAAAAAACAGTTATAGCCTTCAAGATTATTTCTCTCTTTGATGTTACTTTTGAAAATGGAAATTCTGAATTGCTTACTGCAATTCAGAATTTTAATAATCTTCTTACAGAAACAGCACTCCAAAATAAAAATTTAAAAATATTAGACTTAGCTGATTTTCAAGTATTTGCAGGTCAGCCTTTATTAGATTGGAAATACTATTATATTTCGCAATCCTTGATTACGCCAAAATTAAATGCCACGTTTAAAAATTGGTTTTCACAAAAAATAAATGCTATAAGTGCCAAACGTAAAAAATGTTTGGTCTTAGATTTGGACAATACACTTTGGGGCGGTATATTGGGCGAAGATGGTATCGAAGGTATTAAAATTGGCGATACTTACCCAGGTTTAGCATTCAAAGATTTTCAAGAAAACATATTAGAAGCGGCAAACAATGGCGTTATTTTAGCCGTTTGTAGCAAAAATAATGAAGACGATGTTTTAGAAGCATGGGAAAAACACCCTTTTCAGCTTATCAAACAGCAACATATATCAGCATATCGCATCAATTGGCAAGATAAAGCAACCAATATTCAAGAATTAGCAGACGAACTCAATATTGGTTTGGATAGCTTTGTTTTCATAGACGATAATCCGATTGAAAGAGAGCGTGTAAAACAAATGTTGCCTATGGTAACAGTACCTGACTTTCCTGAACATCCTTATCTGATGTCTGCTTTCTTCAAACAGGTTTATAGTGAAAATTTCCAAATCCATCACTTGACGAATGAAGATAGAGGAAAAACGCAACAATATGTAGCAAATGCAGAACGAAATACCTTC
>JANMGN010000834.1:0-2973 GCA_031374645.1 Chitinophagales bacterium
ATATTTTAAATAATAAATCTTTGTTATTCATAAAAAATGTTATATTTGCTAAAGCTAATAAACAACTATTTGCTACAACGTCTAATTTGACCTCCTAAATTTCAAAATGATGAAAAAAAGCCTAACTATTTCTCGTAAAAATATCATTTTTCTAAGCATTTTTCTACTTTTCTTTTTGCTTTCGCAAAAAACATTCGCACAATTCCAAATCAGCGGAACAATCAAAGATGCCACTACGAACGAAGCATTAATTGGGGCATCTATTGTACAAAAAGGAACATCAAAAGGAACAAGCTCTGACCTTGATGGTAATTTTTCGCTTGACCTAAAAAGCGGACAAGAAATCATCATCGTCAGCTATGCTGGTTACAATAAATTAGAAGTTTCTATCAATAATCAAACTCGTTTAAATATTACATTAAACACTGATAATCAATTACTTAGCGATGTCGTAGTGGTTGGTTATGGTACTGTAAAAAAGAGTGATTTGACTGGTGCAGTTGGTTCTGTAAAAGCAAAAGAATTAGCGCAACTGCCTTCCGCTTCTGTCGAACAAGCCTTACAAGGTCGTGTCGCAGGTGTGCAAGTTACACCTCTTTCGGGCGAGCCTGGCGCAGGTGCTATTATCCGTGTAAGAGGTATCGGAACGCTCAATAATGCTTCGCCGATTTATGTCGTCGATGGCTTGATTTTAGAAGATATTAAATCCTTAAATGTTAGCGATATAGAAGGCTTAGAAGTCCTAAAAGATGCTTCTGCAACAGCGATTTATGGCTCTCGTGGTGCAAATGGCGTAATTATTATTACGACAAAAAAAGGCAGCAACGGAAAGACAAGTATCTCATTATCAAGTTATTATGGCAATCAAGAAGTAATTAGGAAAATAAAAATGGCAAACGCAAGCGAGTTTGCACAAATGTTCAATGAGTTTAGCGGCAACAAAAATAAATTTCCAAATCCAAGTGCATTGGGCGAAGGAACGGATTGGCAAGACGTAATTTTTGAGCGTGCGCCTATGAAAAACATACAACTTTCGGCAGTTGGAGGTTCTGAAAAAAGCACCTTTAATATCAGCGCAGGTTACTTTAAACAAGACGGAATTTTGATTGGTTCGTCTTTTGAGCAAATGAATATTCGCCTCAACGCAAGCTACAAATTAAACTCGTTTTTGACCGTCGGACACAACCTAAATTTAGCTCGAAACAATCGAAATATCGTTCCCAATGTAGTCATAGGAGCGTATCGTATGCCTTCGGTTTTTGCCGAAAAAGACAGCATTGGCAATTATTCTGACCCAACATTTTTTGGTACAGCAATTGGAAATCCTGCCGCTTCGTTGGACTATTCTAACAACGTTGGAAAAGGCTCTCGTGTGATGGGAGATGTATATGCAGAAGTCAAATTTTTGAAAGATTTTACCTTCCGTTCGAGCTTTGGTGGCGACCTTCAAAACAATCAAAATCGCAATTACGAACCTGTTTATAAGGTTTCTTCGAGCCAACTTCGTACACAAGATTACCTTTCTGTCGGCATTGATAAATCACAATATTGGCAATGGGAAAATACCATTTCTTACAATAAAACTTTTCATAAACACCACAAAATCAACGCAGTAGCTGGTTATACAGCACAAGAATTTACCAATCAGAGTTTTTTCCTCTCTCGTGAAAAACTAATTGGCAATAGCGACCCTTTGCTCTACATTGATGCAGGCGACAAAACTACTTCTGTCAATGGAGGCAATGCCTACGCTTGGGCAATTGTGTCTTATTTGGCACGTGTAAACTATACCCTACTCGACCGTTATTTGTTTACAGCTTCGCTGCGCCGTGACGGTTCTTCTCGCTTTGGAGCAAACAATCGTTACGGAAATTTTCCATCACTCGCACTCGGTTGGAATGTTGCCAGTGAGCCTTTTTTACAAAACCAAAAAGTTTTTGACCGAATAAAAGTAAGAGCAAGTTGGGGCATCGTAGGCAATGACAAGACAGTAGTTTATCCTGGTACAGCGACCGTAAATACAGGCTCTTACGCCGTATTTGGTTTTCCAGAAAAACTCGTTCCATCGGCAACTTTGACCGCAATTGCAAATCCTGATGTGGAATGGGAACAAACTGTACAGACTGATTTCGGACTTGATTTTGGTTTATTCCAAAGCCGTCTTTCAGCCGAAATTGACTATTATAATCGTACCACAAATGGCATTTTATTAGATGTGCCAATTCCTGCTTATGTCGGTTCGACCGCTAATCCCATTGTAAATGCAGCAAAAGTGCAAAATAAAGGTTGGGATTTTACCCTAAATTGGCGTGATGGCAAACGTTTTAAATATAGTTTTGGTATAAATGCTGCTACTGTCAAAAATGAAATATTAGAACTCGGACAAGGCAAAGAAGCTATTTTTGGTGGCGATATTGGCGAAAGCGGAAAATTGGGTACACGCACTGTTGTAGGCAGCTCCGTAGGCGAATTTTATGGCTACAAAGTTGTTGGAATTTTTCAAAATGCGGACGAAATAAAAAAATCGCCCAACCAAGGCAACGAAAAACCTGGCGACCTCAAATTTGCTGACCTCAATAGCTACGACAAAAACGGAAAATTGACAGGTATTCCTGATGGAAAAATCGACCCTGCCGACCGTACCTATCTCGGTACTCCAATTCCAAAATGGATTTTTGGCTTAAATATAGGTGCAGAATACGCAGGTTTTGATTTTACGGCTTTTTTAAATGGACAAAAAGGAAACAGCATCATAAATGCAAAAGCGATGTCCCGTTTTGCTGTATATAATTGGGAAAAAACATTTTACGACAATCGTTGGACAAGCGAAGGCACGAGCAATACTGTTCCGAGAGTTACTTCACAGGGGCGAAACTATCAAGTTTCCGATTTTTTTGTACAAGACGCTTCGTTTATTCGTTTGCGCACCATTCAGTTGGGTTATACGCTTCCGCAAAATGTGTTGAGTAAAAT
>JANMGN010000002.1:0-2416 GCA_031374645.1 Chitinophagales bacterium
AATTCCGTTGTGGTCAAATACACAAGCATTGAACGAAATGGTTTTGGCATTACTGTCTATAAATACGCCTACTCTGTTGTCACGACAAGTCACATTGTTAGAAAAAGTAACATTGCCTTTGTTGTTCAAAATAGTGACACCAGTATTACATCTTTCAAAAATTGTGCTTGCGCTCACATAAACATTGTAATTGTTAGAAGTGGTATATTCAGGAAATTTAAGGATAGTTTCTTCTTTTGCAAAGAGATTTAAACCACCAACTAAATCACTAAATGTACAGTTTTTTACATTGATTGTACCTTCGCCTTCTTCTAATAGAAAAGCGGTTGCTTGTTTAAAGGTCTTTTCGTTTATAGGTGTATGTGCTTTTACATCCACTAAAATCAAAGATTTTCCTTTATTCATGTGTATCATACTGGCATCATTGTATTCTATTGCTGCCACCCTTATATCTACATTTCGCTCTGGAATGTCAAGTGTTGCGTTATTGAGCTTTATCATACGAAGACCTTTACCTGCTCCTTTCCATTTGAAATCCACTGGATTGTTATTCAAATCTTCCATTTTGAGTATATTATCACGCTCGAAAGCAAAGTGACCATTTCCACTAAAAGTGAAGTTGAAGCCTGCTGCGTTAAGACCTGTAAGCTGTAATGTAGCACCTTGTTTTACTGCAATTTTAGCTTCGGAGGAAACTACAGAGTTGCTATTATTGAGTACCACCATTACATTTGGCTCAATAATGAGTTTTCCGCCGTCTTCTACGATGATTTGAGAGGTATTGAGTACTCGGAGGATACCGCTTTTGAGGTGGAGAAGTCCGCCTGATTGTACGATGATGCGGGAGTTTTCTGTTATGTCGATAGCACCACCGTTCAGTATAGTATTTGCAAAAGGCTCAATAATCAATTCTGAACCCTTTACCAATTTCAAAGCTCCACCTGTATTTACATTCAGAATACTTTTCGGTGTTACATACACCAAGCCTTTTTGTACTGCGCTTGTTGCTTCATTGCCTATCACAAAGTTACCGCCTGTATTTACATTCACTATGGCACCGCCACAGTCTGTAATATAGGCTTTAAATTCTGCTTTTTCTGCCTCTTTTTCTACTAAAAACGCTGTATTAGTGAAATTATTTACTCTCAAAAAACCACCATTATTGATATTAAGCGAAGGAATACGCTTTTTTACCCAACCTAAATTATAAGTTGTATTTGACAGACTTTTTGCTATCAATAAGTCTTCTTTATAAGCTACTAATTGTTGATTTACATAGTCAATAATCTTCTGGTCTATTTCTACGTGTTGAAGTGTTTTAGCATCACCTACGGGTGCATAATAAGAATCAAAAGGTGTTTTTGCTGAACCGTTTTTTACAGCAGCATCAATATCCATATTCAAATCAATATCACTAAACATACTTTTACCAATTACATCAAGGCAACTCAAAGACGATGAAAAACAGGTTCTTTGTGAAAAATTAGGTGTATCATCTACCAAATTAGCCCCTTGTTCTTTAGCTCCATCTTCTAAAATTTTGTGTAATGTATGTAAATCTCTACGGTAAGAACCAGGTGCATTATCCCATGAAGGTTTAGTAGTTATAAATGAAGGGCTTTTGACGGTAAAGCCAACATGGAATTTATTAGGTGCTTTACCCAAGCATTCACTTCCATTAGGGATGATTGCTCCAAAATAAAAATTATCCGTAGTGAGGTATCTCAGATTGGTCGGGTTACAGCCATAATCTGTTTGACAGGCAAGCGTCTGTCCAATTCCATCTGTTGCATTTACCCTGAAATGTAAAGCTCTAAATGATGGATTTCCGATAACATGAGCATCAAGTAAAGGGGCAGATTTACCGAATGTCATAGGTTTTTTACCCGAACCACTACCGTCAGCAATGGCTATATTTCCAGCACTCTTAGGATAACCATATCCATCAGGACTAAATTTTTGTAAATCTTGCAAAAAAGTATTTCGCAAAACGTCTTTGTCAGCTTCTAAAGTCAGTAATGGTAAAGTATTTGTGCCATAGCTACCTGGTAAGTCGGTTGTAGGTGTATAACGTACTTCAATTTCATTTCTTGAAACAGCATTGCTCAAATGTTCTACTAAAAGTTGCCTTGACGCTGGCTGATTCAGTTTATCCCAAAGACTACTGTTCAGACAAGCTTTGGCGGCAAACCATGCCGCACTCTGAATTCCAAGCGGAATCGTTGCTCCTTTGTGTTGCGAATCAAATGAACAATACATTTTTGTACAATGCGAAGGTCCATTTTGAGTACGTTCTTCGTATTCCATTTTAGCAAGTGCATACTTTGCAACCTGTCCACCCATACTTGCACCGACTACAATGTTTTCATACAATATACCATCTGCTGCCACTTTTTTACGGTTTGGAAATTGCCCA
>JANMGN010000020.1:0-5766 GCA_031374645.1 Chitinophagales bacterium
GATACGTGATGTGGCAAAAATTCAGTTTGGAACGCCACCTCGTTATGGCGCAATGACCTACAACGGCGAAAAAGAAGTGGTCGGCGGTATCGTGATGATGCTCAAAGGAGCGAACAGTTCGGAAGTCGTGAAAGCGGTCAAAGAACGCATGATAACGATACAAAATTCGCTGCCCGATGATGTCGTGATTGAGCCATTTTTAGACCGTACCGATTTGGTCAATAGAGCGATTGGGACGGTGAAAAAAAACCTAATTGAAGGCGCATTGATTGTGATTTTTGTGCTTATTTTATTTTTGGGCAACCTTCGTGCAGGGCTGATTGTGGCTTCTGCTATTCCTTTGGCGTTGCTTTTTGCGATGGGATTAATGAATTTGTTTGGCGTAAGTGCCAATTTGATGAGCCTTGGCGCAATAGATTTTGGCTTGATCGTGGACGGTGCGGTCATTATTGTGGAAGCAACTTTACATCATTTGGGACTACGAAAATCCATTAATCGACTTACGCAAGACGAAATGGACGACGAAGTTTATACCTCCGCTTCCAAAATTCGGAGTAGTGCCGCTTTTGGCGAAATTATTATTTTGATTGTTTATATTCCGATTTTGTCGCTGATTGGGATTGAAGGGAAAATGTTTCGTCCGATGGCGCAAACGGTTGGTTTTTCCATTTTTGGCGCATTAATTTTGTCTTTGACCTATATTCCAATGATGTGCGCTTTATTTTTATCAAAAAATACGAAGCACAAGGAGAATTTTTCAGATAAAATGATGCTTTTTTTTCAATCTATTTATCAACCTTTGTTAGAAAAAGCTATTCGATTTAAGTTTGTTTTGACCGCTTTTACGCTCGTTTTAATGGCGTTTTCGATTTTTACATTTAGTCGAATGGGTGGCGAATTTATCCCGACTTTGGAAGAAGGCGATTATGCGATTGAGTTTGTTTTGCCGCAAGGCGCATCTTTGAGCCAAACGATTGAAACTGTTTTACAAGCCGAGCGTATTATAAAAACTTTTCCTGAGGTAAAAATGGTGGTCGGAAAAACAGGTGCTGCCGATGTTGCTACCGACCCGATGCCGATGTACGCCTCGGATTTAATGGTTATTTTGAAAGATAGAAGGGAGTGGCAAACGAAGTCCGACTTTTATGAATTGGCGGACGAAATAAAGGCAAAATTGGCGGTCCTTCCAGGCGTGATTGCAGAGCCAAGTCAGCCTATTCAAATGCGTTTCAATGAGTTGATGACAGGCATAAAACAAGACGTAGCGATTAAGATTTTTGGCGAAAATTTGGATACTTTGGCATTTTTTGCCAATAAAGTAAGCAAATCTATTCAAAATATCAAAGGAATTTCGGATCCGCAAATCGAGCGAATTTCAGGTTTGCCACAAATAAGCATTGAGTACGACCGCAACCGTTTGGCGGCTTATGGCTTGAATGTTTCGGACGTAAATCACGTTATTACAGCCGCTTTTGCAGGAGAAGTTGCAGGGCAAGTTTATGAAAATGAGCGAAAATTTGACCTCGTTGTGCGCTTGGATAGTGCCTATCGTGCTTCCTTGAGTGACGTGAATAATCTTTATATTCCGACCAAATCGGGCAATCAAATTCCGCTGTCGCAAGTCGCAAATGTGACCTATAAATTAGGCGCAGCGCAGATTAGCCGTGACGAAGGCAAACGTCGAGTGTATGTTTCTTTCAACACAAATGGACGTGATGTACAGACGATTGTGGAGGAGATTCAGGCAAAATTGGGAAAAGAAATCAAGTTGCCCACAGGCTATTATTTCACTTATGGTGGCACTTTTGAAAACCTACAACAAGCCTCAAAACGTTTGATGATTGCTGTTCCGCTGTCGTTGGTACTGATTTTTATGCTCTTGTATTTCACATTTCGCTCTTTCAAACAAGCAAGTTTGATTTTTACGGCCATTCCGATGAGTGCAATTGGCGGCGTGTATGCACTTTTGTTACGAGATATGCCGTTTAGTATTTCTGCAGGTATCGGATTTATCGCACTGTTTGGCGTTGCCGTTTTAAATGGAATTGTCTTGATTGGTACGTTCAATGACTTAGAAAAAGAAGGTTGGAACGATGTTGTTCAGCGGGTTATCGAAGGCACAAAAATACGTCTTCGCCCTGTTTTGATGACTGCAATGGTAGCGAGTTTGGGCTTTTTGCCAATGGCTTTGAGTAGTAGTGCAGGTGCAGAAGTACAAAAACCTTTGGCAACTGTCGTGATTGGTGGTTTGCTAACGGCTACTTTTTTGACGCTTTTTGTGCTACCTTTGTTGTATATTATTTTTAATGGGCAATTAAGAATTGGCAATAAGCAATGGGAATAAGTAATGAGTAATAAGCAATTGGCAATAAGCAATGGGAATAAGCAATGGGAATAAGTAATGAGTAATAAGCAATTGGCAATAAGCAATGGGAATAAGTAATGAGTAATGAGCAATTGGCAATAAGCAATGGGAATAAGTAATGAGTAATGAGCAATTGGCAATGAGCAATTGGCAAATGAAAGGCAAAAAATAATTGGCAAAAAATAAAATAATATTTTTAATAAATAAAATAATTAATAAATAAAATATGGGAGCAGTAAATTTTAAAGAAACTAAATTGTATAAAAAAGCATTTGAGCAAGCAATGTTAATTTTTGAAATTTCAAAATCATTTCCAAAAGAAGAAAAATATTCATTAACAGACCAAGTTAGAAGAAGTAGTAGAAGTGTATGTGCAAATCTTGCAGAAGCATATCGTAAAAAGAGATACCCTGCACATTTTATATCTAAACTTACAGATTGTGACGCTGAAAATTCTGAAACAAAGGTATGGTTCGACTTTTCGCTTGCTTGCGAATATATCAATAAAGAGCAATTTCAAAAATTGGATTTGATAAATGATGAAGTCGGTAAATTACTTTATCATGCAATTAACAATCCTGAAAAATATTAAAAATATGATTAATAAAATTAATAAATTGGCAATAAGCAATGGACAATTGACAATTTCCCATTGCTTTTTGCCTATTGCTCGTTGCTCATTTTCCATTGCTTATTGCCCATTGCATATTGCATATTTCCTATTGCTTTTTGCCTATTTCTTATTGCCTTTTGCAAGCGATGCTCAAACGATTGTGATTTCAAAAACATTGAATTTAGAAGAAATAACAACGATTGTTTTAAAAAATAATTTGACATTAAAAGCGCACGGTTTTGATATTCAAAGTACACAAAGTCTATTGAAAACGACAAAAGAATTACCGAAAATGGAAGCCAATCTACAACTTGGACAATACAATAGCATCAAGTTTGACAATGGCTTTCAAGTGTCGCAGGTCATTCCGTTTCCAACGGTTTTTGAAGCAAAAAAAGGACTGATACAAGCCGAAATAAAAGGCAAAGAAGCGCAGCAGAAAATCACGGAAGCGGAATTGAAAAATCAAGTACGAACCTATTATTATCAGTTGTTATTTTTGCAAAATAATCAAAATAAATTGCAGTATTTGGATACTTTGTATTTCAATTTTGTACAAGCTGCAGCCTTGCGTTACAAAACGGGCGCAACTAAAAAACTCGAACTTACAACCGCCGAAACAAAGCGTGGCGAGATAGAATTATTGTTGCAACAAAACGAAACAGATATTGCCAATATTTATCAAAATCTGAAAGCCTTGATGAATAACAATGACGATTTTACAGTTATTTTTTCAAATTATAAACCACTGACAACCAACGATTTATTAGAGAAAAATGTAGTTTTAAAAAATCCAACGATTGCGGCTTTTTATCAAGATGCGCTCGTTCAAGACGAAAATATTAAGTTGGAAAAAGCCTTGGCGAAGCCTGATTTTAAGGTCGGTTACAGTAATCAATCGCTCATTGGTTTTCAAACTATTGACAATCAAAATCAATATTTTGGCGCAGGAAAACGCTTTAATTCTGTCAATTTGGGTATTGCGATACCGCTAAATAAAACAGCGAGTAAAGCCCGAATACAGTCTTTTGATTTTCAAAAACAAGTGGCACAAACCAACGCTTTACAGCAAAAAAATCACTTGGAAACGTTGTTGAAAAACGCTATTTCGCAGTACAAACAAGGCGTTTTACAATACAATTATTATCAAAATCAAGCCTTACCAAATGCTGTTGAAATCGTAAAAGCTGCAAAATTAGGCTATCAAACAGGCGATATTGATTATGTGGAATATCTGTACGCTTTGCAAACTGCAACCGATATTGAGTTGAAATTTTTGCAAAGTATTCATCAAATCAATCAGGCTGTAAATTTGATAAAAACTATTGTTAATGAATAGACGGAAGATTTATTTTCTGTCCTACAAATCTAAAAAAAAATGAATAATATAATAAAATCAATACTCCTTTTACTTTTCATTTCTTGTGGCAACAAAAAAGAAACGCCGCCACAGGAAAACACTGCCGAAGTCAAAACCGAAGCACATCACGAGGAAGAAACGCCTACGATTGCGACACTCAATGCTGAACAAATCAAGACCGTTGGTATCGAATACGGCAAGGTGGAACTCAAACAACTCACGGCGGTTATCAAAGTGAACGGACATTTGGCAGTGCCAAATCACAACAAAGGAAATGCTACTTCGCTTTATGGTGGCGTGATAAAAAGTATCAATGTGGAGGTCGGAAGTTTTGTCAAAAAAGGGCAGACAATTGCGACAATTAGCAATCCGCAATTTATACAAGTGCAAGAGGAATATTTGACCGTTGGGAACAAAATTACCTTTTCCGAGCAAGAATTGCAACGTCAAACAGAGTTGAACGCAGGAAACGCAGGCGCATTAAAAAACCTGCAAAGCACTACCGCTGACCTCAACGCTTTACGTACTCGTAGAGCATCTTTACAACAGCAAATACAACTTATGGGTATCAATCCAAGCAATGTCAGCAATGAAAATTTACAGTCTAATGTAGTAGTAAAAAGCCCAATTAATGGTACGATTAGCACTATTTTCTCTAAAATTGGCTCTTATGTAGATGTTTCTTCGCCCGTTGCGGAGATTGTGGATAATGCACAATTGCACTTAGATTTGAATGTTTTTGAGAAAGATTTACCTCTATTGAAAATTGGTCAAATTATACATTTTACCTTGACCAATAATCCTGTAACTGAGTATGATGCACAAGTTTTTAGCATCGGAACGGCTTTTGAAAACGAAAGTAAAACCGTTTCAATTCATGCACACGTAAGAGGAAATAAAATAGGTTTGATAGATGGTATGAACATCACGGGTTTGGTCAGTTTAAACAACGTTACAGCACCTGCCGTTGCCAACGATGCTATCGTGGAAGCCGACGGAAAATATTATATTTTTATCCTGACAGACAAAAAAGCAGAAGAACATCACGAGGAAGGCGAAAACCATCAAGAAGATGAAAAAGGTACTATTAATTTTGAAAAAATAGAAATCGTAAAAGGTACATCAAACGTAGGTTTTACGGCAATTACACCTGTTCACGATTTGCCAAAAGGTACAAAAATCGTAACAAAAGGCGCATTTTTTATCAATGCAAAATTGACAAATACGGAAGGACATGAGCATTAGAAAATCTAAAAAAAATAAGATTATATTGGAATATACCCGAAGCAAATGACCTACAATTTGGATTTCTCATAAGAAGATAGAACTTAGGTTTGTGATTATGTCAATATTTATTTAAAATTTCGTATATTATTTTATTAAATATTTAAAATTATAAAAAATAAATCGTATTTTTGGCTGTTTTTT
>JANMGN010000077.1:0-1758 GCA_031374645.1 Chitinophagales bacterium
GAAAATATTTTCTCTAACTTTACGCTATATGCAGATTTGGGCTATCTTATTGATTATCAGAAAACTAAGGAAACTGTAGAAGTGGATTGTAATAGTCCCTACTATGGAAATCGGTGGTATTCTTCTAAAAGTAATGATGTTTTTGTAAATTCGACATTTGAAATTGCACCGCAAGCTGGAGGCAGTGGTGGCGGAGTTTCTGTCAATACTACAAAACCTGCTACTGGTATTGGCGGCTCATTTGCTCGTTTTACGGTTTATGACGATTATTTATATACGCTTGACAATAGTTTGATGAAAGTTTTTGACATAAAAATGCCTCGTACGCCTATTTCTCGCAAAGCAGTAAATATGCAATGGGGCGTAGAGACGCTTTTTCCGTACAAAGATAAATTGTTTGTAGGTTCGCAAAGTGGACTATTTATTTATGATGTTGCGACGCCTGATAATCCAGTTTTATTGTCAAAATTTGAACACGCTCGTGCTTGCGATCCGGTGTATGTACAAGATGATATTGCTTACGTGACTTTGCGAAACGGAACGGCTTGTCAAGGTTTTGTGAATCAACTTGACGTGATAGATGTGAAAAATTTGAAAGCTCCAAAATTATTGAAATCTTACCCAATGCAGCATCCGCATGGTGTGAGTGTAGAAGGAAATACATTGTATCTTTGTGAAGGAAAATTTGGACTTAAATCATTTAATATCAATGATTTATACACGATTGATGCGAATAAAATAGCTGCTTTTCCAGATTTGCACGCTTACGATGTTATTGCTTTGCCTAAAAATTATACACCAAGTGGTAAAAAAATAGTGATGGTCATTGGAGATGATGGTTTTTATCAATATGATGCTTCTGATGCTCAAAAAATGAAACAAATCAGCCTGATTCCTATTAAAAAATAACTCAAGATTAAACTTATTCTAATGATGAAAAATCTCTTTTTTTTATTACTTTTTGTTCCAGTTTTCCTTTTTGCGCAAGCTCCGATTACTACTTTTTCGGAGGTAAAATACCTTGATGAAGTGAATATGAAAGATGGTTCTTCCTATAATGGAAAAATAATAGAGATGGGCGAAAACGTAATTGTAATAGACGTTTTAGGTGGATTTCGCTTGCATCTTAATCGTGAGAATATACGAAATATTCGTCAAAAATGCTTAAATTGTACTAATTCTAAAGGAAATGATGTTTTAAATTATCGTTTTAAAGAAAAAGGGATTTACCATCATATCAATGTTGGTTTGGTTTCGGCTACTGATGATTTGGGCTTGAATGCGAGTTATAGTATAGGAAAAATGCAGCGTAGAGCTTTGGGTTTTGGTGGCGGCTTGGGTTTTTATAGTTACAAAGATTATAGTGTAACAAGGCTCGATTTTTTACCTGTTTTCGCAGAAGCGAGGAGCTATATTTTTGCTAAAAGAAATACACCTTTTGTAAGTACAAAAGCTGGTTACGGTTTTGCATTAAAACGAGCTTTGAATGGCGCTGAAAATCAGGTAATAAGCAAACAATCTGGCGGTTTATTTTTCAATCCTTCGTTTGGTTTTCGTTTTGGTGCAAATGAAGACATCAATTTGACAATGGATTTGGGTTTTTTGATGCAGTATTCAAAAGATGTATTTCTTTTAGATGATACTGGGCTTGGAACTTCTTGGCGCAAACGTTTGTTTAGGCGCTGGAGTTTTAATTTGGGTATAGTATTTTAAAAAAAAGGTTTATCCATGATTTTGGCGGAACTTCCACGGTAAAAC
>JANMGN010000109.1:0-3983 GCA_031374645.1 Chitinophagales bacterium
CTTTTACCATCATTTAAAGATACAAAAGTAAGACTTAATGCAGATGCAAAAATTGTCGATATTAATTTATTGAATAATTAGTTGTATAGTTTTATTTTAATTAAATTGTAGATATTTTTAAACTTATAAAGTATTGATAATCATATTTTTACACTCAATAAATCGTGCAAAAGGTTATGTAAGTCGGGGTCGTCGTTCAATGTTCTTTGTAACGTAATAAATCCATCTTTTTTATTCCAAAAAGAATGAAGCCTTAGTCTTTTTATCAAAAGCTGGGCATGAAGTGCAACGAAAGCGTAGCGGCAGATTTTGAAAAAAAATCTGTTTTACCACTTGGTCTTGCTTCTTGAATTTGCATTACATGTTTTAATAATTTGAAAAATTGTTCTATATAAGTCCTTTGAAACCAATGCTTTCTAAGTGTTTTTTCGTGAATATTTTTATTCGTCGTATAAATAATACTGACTTTTTCTGAACCATTGAAGCGAAAAGCTAAAAATGTAACTGTTCTATTTTGGTTGCAATATTTGGCTCGAAATCGAAATGTAAATGGCTCGGAACTTTTCTTTTTATGTCGTTTTTCAGCTTGGATAAACTTTTTTTCTATCCAAACTGACAGTTTTATTGTTATTTTCGTTCCATTTCTGTTGTAAATTTCAATAATATGTGATTTTTTGGGGACACTTATGTAATTTAGTGAACAATTATCGACTACTTTTGATAACGTAACATCATTATAGCCACTATCACAACTAAAATTAATTTTTGGAATAAAAACTCCTTTTTGAAGTGCATTTTGGACAAATTTATGCCATTTTTTTACAATTCGTTGAGCAACTTCGGTTGATTTTTCCACTTTTGGAATACTATCAGTACTTTTTTTGACAAAATCAAAATACATGGGATAAAAAACACCATTAATACTCAGCCCAAAAGTTAGAATTTTAGCACCCGAAACTACTTTTCCGAATTGTCCGCTAAAAAAACGACCATAACAATTGTCAAAATCTGCCAAAAGTTGGTCATTTTTGAGCCACATTCTGAAAATACTATCGTCCAAAACTGCTGTTACCAATGTTTTTGACCAGCAAGAACTGTCTTTAAGGCACATTTTTTTAAGCACACTAAAAACTTCTTGCTCAAAAACAAACGAAAAAATATTTTGTAAATCGTTGATAGACAGTTTTTTACATAATTTACGATAGTCTATTTGATGCTGGTTACTCAATCCTTTTTTCTTTAAAATACTGTGCATCGTTGGTAATCCAAGGAGTTGTCCAAGAAAAAAAATTGAAAGTATTTTTTTTAGACAACCAAGCTCTTTTTTGTCCAACGGAAAATCTACGAAAGTATCTTGAACTACATCAAATACGGATAATCCTGTTTCATATTCGCCTCGAAAATATTTTTTTACGACTGTTGATACTTCTTTCTGAAATTTTTTTTATCATTGTAGCGATTTTCATTGTTTTAGGTATGTTGGTTTGCAAACACAAACATAACCTTTTGCAACGAATTTTGGTTACAATGCTTTGAAATTCAACGCATTGTAACCTTTTTAATATCTACAACTTTAAATCCGACCAAAGTATTGAATACTTTAATTATAAGCCAAATAAGGAACTCACTCAATTTTATTCTGTTTTTAATATTAAGGTTTCGGAAACTAACAATAATAATACATCATGCCCAAAGAACAAACCAGCATCATGTCCGCCGCCATGCCTCACAGATACTGATATTGTAGATATCTTAGGCGACTACACAGATACAAAAGTATCATGTTATATTCCCACAAAATTGACCTACGATACACGTATAGATGGTGGAACTACGGAACACTGGGTGCAGGTTATTCAAAGTACAACAAGCGACCAAGTAAGTACAGTTACGCACACTTTAAGCGAATTGTCGCCTTGGCTTTCTTCAAAAGTCCTATATAATCTGATAGACAAAGTGAACGTTTTTGGCAACGAAAACGTTTATAAATTAATTGATTTGAATCCTCATATAGTAAATTCTGAAGGACTCTATAATTATTTGCTTAATTTAGAAAATCCATTTACGGAGGAGCAAATTCATACCTTACAAGAGCACAACAGGGATGCAGACTATGAGCGTTTAGTATTAGAGCGTAGGATAAATATTTGTAAAACAAATATGAATAGTTTGGGCAATGATATACTTCAAACATTGGTGGCAGAAGAAGACCCTAAACACGAAGATATTCAATGGTGGTTAAACGAATTAGAAAATCCTGCATTTGCTGTGGATGATTACCTATCTACTCAAAGTTATGCTGCTGCAAGAACCAAACTAAATAGTGTTAAAGACGAAGATTATCGTACTGTAAAGGCTATGCAAATCAATCAACTCGAACA
This sequence comes from Chitinophagales bacterium, assembly GCA_031374645.1. Lineage (GTDB taxonomy): Bacteria > Bacteroidota > Bacteroidia > Chitinophagales > Saprospiraceae > CANHEE01. The sequence continues at coordinate 2,382 of JANMGN010000109.1, forward strand.
GGATAGTGAATATAGTAATTCAAATTTAGATAATTTTGTAAGCTATGCTTATCAAGGCAGCAAAAACACTAAGCTCTTGGCACGTCATATTTTGACTGAGAAAGGAATGTTTTTCGAGCCAGAGTATTACTTACCACAGGATGTCGCAAACGGAAGAAGTTCGTCAGCAATACAAAGACTTAAAAAAGCAAAAGTAGATGTCGTTGTTCTATATCCAAATCCTGCTGATGAATTATTGAATTTGGAATACAAATTACCTAACCAGATACTTAATGCACAATTCAATCTTATAGATGCTTTTGGGCGTGTCGCAATAAGTCAAAAATTACAAGGTACAAATGGTCAGCATAGCTTTACTATTAGTAATTTGAAAGATGGACTTTACTATTTCACTATTTCAACAAAAGATGGCAATATACTCCAATCTGGGAAGTTGATAATCAATAAGCTATAATATTTTCAAATCCGTACGCAAGATTTCTCAGCAGAAATCTTGCGTACTAATTTACAGACATTATGAAAAAAATACTACTCTATTTTTTATTTTTCTGCACTACCTTACAAACCCATGCACAGGGTTTTAGTAAAGCCTATACGCTGGGCTACCGTTATTTAGAATTTTACAGTTGTATTTTAGAACAGGATACGCTCACGATGTATGGTCTTGTGGTTACAAATGACAGTATTCCTAAATTTGGCGTTTATTTGTCCAAGTTTGATACACTTGGTAACCTCATTTCTACACATACTCACTTTCAAGCCGATGGAGAAAAAATTTATTATTCTCCACGACCCTCGTTTATCAAAACAAGTGACAATGGCTATGCTGGTTTTTTGAGTTTAGGAGAAAATACAGAAGGAATAATAAAGTTTAAACACAATGGAGAAGTAGCGTTCACAAAAACAATTATACCTAATCAACCCAATATTAATTATCTAAGGTTTTTAGAAATGGTAGAGGTAGAAGATGGCTTTATTGTTACTGGTGTAAATGCTCAACCACAATTACCTTATTCAGTAGTTGTTTATAAATTAGACAAAAAACTTGATAAAATCTTATGGCAAAACACTTTTTCTGACCCTAAATGGTGCTTATATGGATATGCAAAATCTTTGAAAGTAAAAGATAAAAAAATTAGTTTCATCGTAGAAAAATCCGATTGGTGTAAGCATCCTGACGATGAGGCAAAATGGACAGCTATTGAATACACTTTGGATTCGTTGGGTAATAAAATAAAGGAAGTTTTAATACCTTCTTACAATAAAATTGCTATTTATGGAAAGATAGATGTGAATGATAGTGAAAAACTCTATTTCGGTGAAAAACTACTGGGTGTTATTGGTAGCAATTATTATATGAAAACCAATATCATCAAAGTAGATAGCGAAAACAATGAAATATGGAATAAAATAATCAGCGATACAAGCTGGAGAACCAGTATAGAAGTAGGCTTTATAGCCAAAAACAATGATTTTCTTTTGATAGGGAATACAAGAGCTCCTACACCTATATTGGGTACAAAATATGTAATGAAAGATGGTGAGTGTGGTGTTATTTATCGTTATGACCAAGCTGGCAATTTGAAATGGAAAAAGGTAGAT
>JANMGN010000128.1:0-1799 GCA_031374645.1 Chitinophagales bacterium
AATGTAGTAAATTTAAAAAATTTGCGCACTTATGACCCGTGAGGTCTGCAACACCTCACGGGTCTAACTCGGAAGTTTCGCCAAAATCATAGAACAATATCAAAAAAAGGCTTCGCTTATGCGAAGCCTTTTTAATAAGCATTAATTTTTTACGGTCTTTTTACCGTCCCAATTTCATTAATCGGAACTTGCGGAACGAGCGATTTGCTCACTTTTTCAAAACGCAATTCGGTCGCTTGATTAACAGTCACTTTTTTGCGAATATCTGTACTCGAAGCTGCAATTTTTACCTCATAAATTCCAGCCTCTGTTACCCAAGCCGAAAGGTTGCTGTCAAAAGAAGCCAAATCACTGCCACTGACCTTAAAAGTCAAAGTTTGAGATTCGCCAGATTTCAAAAGTTTTGTTTTCGCAAAACCTTTGAGTTCACTCTCAGGTTTATCCATTGTTTTTGCAGGTGCAGAAACGTACAATTGAGCTACTTCTTTTCCAGCTATTTTTCCGTTGTTTGTAACCTTTACGCTTGCTGTAAAAGAGCCATCTTTTGCCTTATTTACTTGCATATTACTGTACGCAAAAGTCGTATAAGATTTTCCGTAACCAAAATCATAAGCTGTTTTTACCTTAAAAGTATTATCGTAACGGTAGCCTACAAAAATACCTTCTTCGTAGGCAACTTCTGATTTTTTGCCCAAAGGAAAGCCAAAACTTGCAAACATCATGGTACTATCCAATTCTTTTCCAGGAAAATTCTTTGCAGAAGATTCGTCTTTTAAGTTCAAAGGAAGGCTCGTTGCCAGCTTCCCAGAAGGCGAAACCTTTCCACTCAAAACATCGGCAACGGCATTTCCAGCTTCTTGACCAGGCTCCCAAGCGAGCAAAATTGCATCAGCATAATCACGCCAAGAAGCGATTTCTACTGCTCCTCCGACATTCAAAATCACGACTACTTTTTTACCTTTTTTATGGAAATTCTCAGCTGTTGTCTTTATTAAATTTAGCTCTGTGGCTGTCAAATCGAAATCAACTTCTTTTATTCTGTCGGCAAATTCGCCAGAGTTGCGGCTTATCGTGATAATCGCCGTTTGAGCATCTTGCGATAGTTTCACTTGCTCCTCTGACAAAAGCATTTCATTAATTGGTGGAGCGCCCATGAAGAAAAATTTTGGTTTTTCTTGTTTTCCTCGCTCTGTTTTTACATAATTTTCATAGGCATTTTTTAGCGGAGCGTTCACTAAAAAACCTGCATTTGTCAAACCTTCGGGCAACGAAACGGTGTAAGCCTCATTCACATCGCCGCTTCCTGTACCGCCCGAAATAAACTCATAAGAGCCTTTTCCAAGCACCGCAACACTACTATTTTTTTTCAAAGGCAAAGTATTTTTTTCATTTTTCAATAAAATCATACCTTCGGCAGCGAGTGAGCGAGCAATTTCAGCGTGTTTTTTCAAGTCGGGTTTGTTACTGTATTTGTAGCCTTTAAAAGAAGGCGTTTCTACAATAATACCCAACATTCGAGCCACGTTGAGGTCTAACGATTTTTCATCAAGCGCACCATTTTTTACTGCTTTTATAATTTCATCGAATTGGCTCGGCATACCTGGCATAATCAAATCGTTGCCTGCTTTTACTTGCTCTACGGCATTGTTGCCACCAAACCAATCGGTCATTACAAAACCATTGTATTTCCAATCGTCACGCAATATTTTTGTCAAAAGGTCTTGACTTTGAGAGGCGTATATACCATTTATTTTATTATATGAACTCATTACTGTCCAAGGTTTTGCTTCTTTTACAAC
>JANMGN010000140.1:0-5311 GCA_031374645.1 Chitinophagales bacterium
GATACGGAAAAGCTCCTTTTGATAATCTTCCTCGCAATTGGACAGATGCTCTTGTGAAATTTACAGATATATATATCACTAAAAATCAGAAAGATACGTTCAAATTAATCGATAATTCGCAAACTGTTGTAAACAAAAAAAATATTGTTTTCAAGAGCGATTACATCAAAAAGAAGCTACATTTGGATAGTATTGTTTTAGATAAAAGGACATACAAACGTTTTTTTATGATAAATATCGAGCGTAATTTTTATGAAGACGATTACGTAATTCCTAATGATAGTTTGATTAAAATATTTGCTACTGCTGGTTTTGATTTGAAATTTGAAACCGCTTTTCCCAAAGAACATTTTTCAGAACACGGCATCGTTCCTTTTAATTTGGAAACAATGCAAAAGCGTTTGACCAAAGCATTTCAAGAAAAAGATGTCACAAAAATACTACGCTTGAGTGCTGAAATCGGGCATTATATAGGCGATGCGCACGTGCCTTTGCACACAACACAAAACTACAACGGTCAGCTTACAAATCAAAATGGGATACATGGTTTTTGGGAAAGCCGTATTCCAGAACTCTTTGCAGATGACAGCTACGATTTTTTTGTAGGCAAAGCAACCTACGTAGAACAGCCCGCAAAACGCTATTGGGATATTGTCCTAAAAAGCCACGAATACGTTGATTCTGTGTTACTTATAGAAAAAGATTTGAGTAAAATATTCCCCAGAGATCGTCAATTTTGTTTTGACGAGCGCATGGGCGTAACCATCAGAACGCAATGTTCTGAATATACAAAAGCATACAGCGATAGATTGGCAGGAATGGTCGAAGACCGTATGAGAGCTTCTATTTTGAGTGTCGGCTCCGCTTGGCTCACAGCTTGGATAGATGCTGGACAACCTGACCTTTCTACGATAGATACTAAAACCGATGTCACAAAAACAGCAGAAGATGAAGCCTTAGAAAAAGCTGCAACCTCTGGTGGACAGATGATTGGGCGAGGAGAGAATTAAAAATGAATAATTAAAAATTATAAATAACTCATAATCAATTGATTATTAAAAAAAACGACGACTTTCAGATATTGAAAGTCGTCGTTTTTTTAATAATCATATTACTTTTTCTCAGCAGCATAACTTTCGTTGATTGCTTTTATGGTTTCATCTGTGATGTCCAAAGCCTTATTGCCGTACAAAACACTTCCACTCGAGCCTTTTATAAGGACATAATCATAGCCACGTTCCGCAGAGATTTTTTCTAAATAAGTATCAATTTTGCTTTTCAAGTTCTTTTGCAACTCCGAAACTTTTTTATCCAATTCCATTGCCATACTTTCACGTTGTTTGGTTAAAGTTTGCTCTTCTTCACCTAATTTTCTTTGTTGTGCGCCAAATTGCTCTTCCATTTTTTTCAATTCCACTGGTGCGATTTCATTGGCACGTTGTTGGATTTCTACTACTTTGCGCTGAAACTCAGCAGCTCTTTTTTGAAAAGATTCTATTTTTCCAGCAATTGCACCTTCCGCCGCCTTAGAGTCTGTTTCCAATTGCTTTTTGTTGTCCTGATAAAGCGTATATTTCTCCAATAAAGTATCCAAATTCACGAAAACGACTTTTCCGCCATTGGTTTGTGAAGGATTAAATGCAACATTTGGTTGCGGTTTTTGACAGTTCATCAAAAATAAAATGGCTACTGCAAATAAGCCTAAAAATGATAATTTTCTCATAATGTTTGTTGAATAAATGATATAATAAATTTTTTATTTGATTGTTAATTATTGATTGTAAATTTCAGTTGTTCGTTAATTGCTGCTGCCGCTACCCTACCCGATTTCATAGCCGCATTGAGCGAGCTATTGCTAAATGCATCACCACACATATATAAATTTTCGCCTATTTTAGTCGCTTGATTATCAATATTATATGTTACATTTTCTTGTCTTGGGAGCGAGTACGGAATATGATAAGTTTTCAGATATTTCCAAGAGTCTACCTGCGCACCAAACCAATTTTTCATTTCCGTTTTCACTAAATCGATGTATTCTGCTTGCCCATCTTGTGCCAGCCCAATTGTACTAAGGGAAATCAAATGTTTTCCTTTTGGCGCATAAGCGGAAGAAATATTTGAAGGCACAGCAATATTGTTTATCAGCTTCGACTTTGAAGCATTTAGCGCAATATATTTCCCTTTTATAGGCGACTGTTCGGCACTAAAATACATAACAGAAGTCCCCTGATATTTTGTATTGATGTCTTTTTTATAGTTGCGAACCAAACCAACGGCTTCTGTTGCTATCAAAACTGCTTTTGCTTCGTAGCACTCGTTTTTATTCGTATATACTTTATTATTTTCAATATGTGTAACACGCTCATTGTATTTAATTTCTGTTAAATTCAACTTACTTTTTAGCTGTATAGGAATTTGACCGATACCATTTTTCGGAATTGTAGCAAAACCTTCTGAAAACATTTTAAACACAAACTCAAACATTTTTCGGCTTGTTTTGAGGTCTTTTTCTAAAAAAATACTTCCAAAAAACGGCGCAAAAAACGAATTTATCATTTCGTCACTAAAACCAAAATCTTGTAAATATTTTGCCGTAGGCGTATTATCTCCTTCAAAAATAGTTTCGATACTTTTTCCCGTTACTTTATTTTTAAGCGAAAGCATTTTTAATTTATCCGAAAAACTACCTACTTGCGCAAAAATAGTAGAAAAAAGCGTAGAAATATCACGCATCGGGTCGCTAATGAGGTCTTTCGTTCCATTTTCTTTTAAAATCAATGCACCAGGCGAAAATTTTTCTAATTTCAAACCTTCGTAATCCAATAAATGTTTTGCCTCAGGATAAGCCGTCAAAAAAACTTGAAAACCTCTATCCAACAAAAAACCTTCGTATTGATCGGTTTTTACCCTTCCACCAACACGACTTGTTGCTTCAATAATCATTGGCTTCCAGCCATAATCTTCCAGGTAATTTGCAGCAGCTAATCCCGAAACACCGCCACCTATAATAATAACATCTTTTTGCATATTTTAAAATATCTTTAAACGACCAATATTAACAATCTTTTTTGACAAAAAACGATGTTTAAACAAGATTTTCCAAAACTAACGCTATCAATTTATCAACCGTTTCTTGTGGTTTTTTAGAAAAATCATTTGTAATTCTGTTTGCTAAAATCGCACTAACCGAAATCGCTTCATGCCCAAGCACCCGAGCTAAACCATAAATACCTGCTGTTTCCATTTCAAAATTCGCAATTCTAAATTTTTCATACTGAAATTTGTGCAAAGAAGCGAGCAAATCTGGTGTGCTTTGTTCGCCACGCAACTGCCTGCCTTGTGGCGCATAAAATCCTGTGCAAGTGGCAGTTATACCTTTTTGATATTCCTCTCTATTGATTTGTTGATATAGTTTTTTACTTGCAGAAACCACATAAGGCGGTATCGGAAAATGCCCCGATTGCATCAACAATTGAAAGTGAATATCCGCCTCACGCCCTTGACTATTCAGCTCGTAGAAGTGCATCAAACCGTCAAGTCCAACCGCATAGGTATTGAGCAAAAAAGTATCCACCAAAATATCAGATTGCAATGCACCCGAAGTTCCTATTCGTATGATATTCAGCGACTTATGCTCGGATTTTAATACTCTATTTTCAAAATCTATATTGACCAAAGCGTCCAATTCGTTCAGTACAATATCGATATTATCCGTACCGATACCAGTAGAGATGACCGAAATACGCTGTCCATTCATTTCGCCTGTGTGCGTCACAAATTCACGGTTTTGCACTTTTGTATCTATTTTTGAAAAATGCTTTGAAACATCCGCCACACGATTTTGGTCGCCTACAAAAATAATAGTATCTGCCACTTGTTCGGGCAACAAATGCAAGTGATAAATAGAGCCGTCAGCATTGATAATTAGTTCAGAATCAGGAAAATAGTACATTTAAACGAGTATTTTTTTTGAAAACGCTGCAAAATACGGAAACAATTTTAATTTTTATAAAAAGAAGGCTTTAACGTTTAAATAAAGTACGAATTTTCTTACCTTTGCAACATCTTTTACAAATTAAACAGCTTTGAAGCCACACCGCATTTTACTAATTACGCCACCTTTTACGCAGCTCAATACGCCGTATCCTGCAACAGCGTATTTGAAAGGTTTTTTGAATACGAAAAATATCGTTTCGCATCAAATAGACTTGGGTATAGAAGTGATTTTGCAACTTTTTTCTCAAAATGGCTTATTTGAAATGTTTGATTATGTTCAAAATAATGAAATAGAATTATCAGATAATAGCCAACGAATTTTCTCGCTGCGCAGTGAATATTCAGCTACAATTACGCCTATTATTCAGTTTTTACAAAATAAAAACCCTACACTTGCGCACAGTATTTGTGACAGGGAATATTTACCAGAAGCAGCTCGTTTTCAAGAGATTGACGACATGGAATGGGCTTTTGGCTCAATGGGTATTCACGACAAAGCACGACACTTCGCTACGCTCTATCTCGAAGACCTTTCTGATTTTATCAAAGAAGCGATTGACCCGCATTTTGGGTTTAGTCGCTACGCTGAAAGACTGGGTAGAACAGCAAGTTCTTTCAATGAATTACACAACGAGTTAAACGCAGATAACTCCTTCATTAGCAATATTTTACAAAATATTTTAAACGAAAAAATAAAACAATTTCAGCCAACTTCAGTTTGTTTAACTGTACCTTTTCCAGGTAATTTATTTGGTGCTCTGAAGTGTGGTCAATACCTCAAAGCGCATTATCCTGACGTAAAAATCATCATGGGAGGCGGCTATGCTAACACTGAACTCAGGCGAATTTCGGACGAAAGAGTGTTTGATTTTATAGATTTTGTCAGCCTTGATGATGGCGAAGCTCCACTCGAATTTTTACTCGAATTCTTGTCTGGAATACGTGAAAAATCGCAACTAAAACGAGTTTTTGCTCGAACTGGTGGCATAGTTTGCTATCATAATGGCGCAGTGGAAAAAGACATTCCTCAAAGAGAAACTGGCACGCCAGATTACAGCGATTTATTGCTTAATGACTATCTTTCTGTCATAGAAATCGTAAATCCGATGCACCGACTTTGGAGCGATGGACGCTGGAACAAACTCACTTTGGCGCACGGTTGCTATTGGGGAAAATGCTCTTTTTGCGATGTTTCCTTAGATTATATTGGGCGTTATGAGCCTGTAACAGCTGCTTTATTGTGCGATAGAATAGAAGAAATTATTACTCAAACGAAGCAGACAGGTTTTCATTTTGTAGATGAAGCTGCACC